>DAIEQP010000291.1 GCA_027347805.1 Ignavibacteria bacterium
TACAAAACCAGGAAGCAAATTCAACTTCACTATAAATCTTTATTCGCTTATCAACAGCTTTTAAAAGAGCTTTGGAATCTGATGGCACACCGGGACTCGTTACTATAAAATCACAATCAAAAATTCTGTCTGTATGCACACCGAATTCATAATGGATATTTTCAGCTTCAAATAAATTCTGTGCTTTGGAAAGTTTTGCCGCTTCACTACTATCGCTTACAAAAGGAAATGCGCCAAGTTTTTTAGCAAGCAATGCAGCCGCAACTCCGCTTTTCACAGCGCCAATTATTGATATTTTTTTGTTTGTTATATCCATTAACGAATCTTGAATGATGCAACACTTATAATTGCTAAAATTATTGTGATGATATAAAACCTTATAACAATTTTTGGTTCGTCCCATCCAATCTGTTCAAAATGATGATGGATAGGAGCCATCTTAAAAATTCTTCTTCCTTCGCCGTATTTCTTTTTTGTGTATTTGAAATACAATCTTTGAATAATAACTGAAATCGTTTCAGCGAAATAAATTCCTCCCAAAATCGGAATCAGTAAATCTTTCTTTACAAGAATCATCATTGTACCAAACGCTCCGCCAATTGCAAGCGAACCGGTATCCCCCATAAAAACCTGTGCGGGATAAAAATTAAACCAGAGGAATCCAAGTCCTGCTCCAATTAATGCAGCAATAAAAACTGTTAATTCTCCGCTTCCAGGCAGATAGATAATGTTTAGGTAATCTGAATAAATTACGTTTCCGGTTACATAAGTAATTACAGCGAGCGCTATCATGACTATTATAGTTATACCAATTGCAAGACCGTCAAGACCATCAGTAAGATTAACAGCGTTTGAAGTTGCTGTAATAATAAATACAACCCATGGAATGAAAAGTATTCCAAAATCCCAGTTAAGATTTTTAAAGAATGGGAGTGTTGTCTGCGAATTGTATTGACTGAATTCAGGTAAGAAATAAACTGCAACGCCTACAACCAAACCTACAAATACCTGTCCTAATAATTTATAACGAGCGATTAATCCTTTGGGAAGTTTTTTTACAACTTTTAAATAATCATCAAGGAAACCAACTGTGCCCAAGATAATTGTAACGAACAATACGAGAAGAATAAAAATACTTTTCATATCGGCCCAGAGCACAACAGGAATGATAACTGAAAAAAGAATTATCAAGCCTCCCATAGTTGGAGTGCCGTCTTTTTTCTTATGAGTCTTAGGGCCTTCTTCACGAATCGGCTGATCCACCTGTTTTTTCTTGAGGCGATCAATAATTTTAGGACCCAGTAAAAATGAAATTAGCAATGCCGTTATTGCTGCAAGAGCAGAACGGAATGTTAAGAACCGGAAAACATCAAATCCCGGTGGATTAAAGATTTTGTTTATGTATTCGAATAAATAATAAAACATTATGCAAACCTTTTTTCCAAAATGTTAACAAATTCTTCCATCTTCATTCCGCGTGAACCTTTTACAAGTATTACTGAATTTTCAATTTCCTCGTATTGCAGGTAAAGTGAAAGAGCTTCACGCACAAAGAAGTGAATTGATTTAATATTTTTCTTTCTTAATTCTTTTACAAGATGCTGCATATAATTGCCAACTGTTAAGACAACCATATTTTTGTTGGAAGTAAACGCATTTACTAATTCTTTATGATATTTCACTGATTGGTTACCTAACTCGAATATATCTCCTAGCACAACAATCTTTTTTGAATACGTTTTAATTCGCTTAATCAAATCAAGAGCTGATCTTACTGATGCTGGACTAGCATTGTAGGTATCGTCAATTACAAACGCATTTTCGAAACTCTTTGCTTCAAGTCTCCCATGCACCGGTTTAATTTTTTCTGCTGCTGCAACAATTTGTTTTTTGTTAATTCCTAAATTGATAGCAATAGCTGCTGCTGCTAAAAAATTTTTTGCATTTGTTTCACCATAAACCGGCAATACAACTTCAAAATTTTCTTTTCCATAGCCGATTTTTATTTTGGTTTTCCCATCTGGTGTAAAACCGGTTACTTTACCTTTTACATCAACTTTGCCATTGAAACCATATTTAACTGCGTTCTTAAACTTCTTTGCATTCGACTTTATTGTTGGATCATCCATATTAAGAAAAATCTTTCCGCCCATTTTGTCAGTTTCATTAAACAACGCAGCTTTTTCTTTATACACACCATCGATATTCTTCAAAAATTCGAGGTGAGATTCGCCTATGTTTGTAATAACTGCAAAAACCGGCTGGGATATCTTTGCAGAATAAGCAATCTCACCAAAATGATTCGTTCCCTGTTCAAGAATAAGTGCTTCACACTTTTCATCAGCACTGAAAATTGTTAACGGTACACCAATATGATTATTGTTATTTGCAGCTGTCTTTACAACTCTAAATTTCTCTGAAAGAATTGTTGCAAGCATTTCTTTTGTTGTTGTTTTACCATTGCTTCCGGTAACACCAATTACAACTGCATTTAATTTGTGGCGCCATATGTTTGCCAGACTTCCGTAAGCTTTTGTTGTATCTTCAACAGCAACTACTGGAACATTTAATTTGCTGAACTTTTTGATATACTTTTTGTCAATCATTATTGATGAAGCTCCCTGTTTAACTGCTTCTTCAATAAATTTATGCCCGTCAAACTTTTCTCCTTTGATTGCAACAAAAAGAGATCCTTTTGAAATTTTTCTTGAATCGATTTCAATTTTTGAAACAGGTTTGAAACCGTCCGGATTAAATATCTCCGACGTTGGAACATTAAATAAATCTTCAAGTGTAATTTTTATTTTGCCCATTCAGCTAAATATTTCTCCGCTGTTTCTTTGTCTGAAAAATGTTTTCGAACGCCATTAACTTCCTGGTAATTTTCATGTCCCTTACCTGCAATCAAAATGACTGCATTATCTTCACTTTCAAAAATTGCTGAGCGAATAGCTTCTTCCCTGTTTTCAATCACCCTGTAGTTGTTTGTTTTAATACCGGCAATCACTTCATCTAGAATTATATAAGGATCTTCAGTTCTGGGATTATCCGATGTTGCATAAACACGATCACTCATTGACCCGGCAATTTCACCCATTATTGGTCTTTTAGTTTTATCTCTGTCGCCGCCGCATCCAAAAACTGTATAAACCGGACGTTCATTCTTTACGATATGATGAACTGCTGTAAGAGCCTGTTTTAATGAATCCGATGTATGCGAATAATCAATAATTACTTTTTTGTTTTTTCTTCCAACAACTTCAAATCTTCCCGGCACTTGTGGTGTATTTTTAATTCCTTCAACAGCTGTTAAAGGATCAACACCATTTGCAACAGAAACACCAAATGCAGATGCAGCATTATAAGCATTGAAATGTCCTACCAAACCAGTGACAACTTGATATTTCTTTTCTTTCCAAATCAAATCGAAGTGAGTTCCATCCAGATCAAATTCTATGTTTTCAATCTTTAAATCCGAATTCTTCTTAATTCCATAAGAAATTTTTTGTGCCTTTGAACCACTCACAATTTTCTTTCCATTTTCATCATCACAGTTGTAAATAACAGTTCCATCAGCAGTTATTAAATCAAACAACATTTTTTTTGAATCGAAGTAATGTTCAAACGATTTATGATAATCCATATGATCGGAAGTAATATTCGTGAAAATTGCCGAAGCAAAATTCATGTTGTCAACGCGGTTTAATCTCAACGCGTGTGATGAAACTTCCATTACACAATGTGTACAGCCTTCACGAAGCATTTCGGAAAACAGAAAATTTAGTTCGTGCGATTGCGGTGTAGTAAGCATTGTTTTAATTTCTTTTTCCCCGATATAATTTGCAATCGTTCCAATCAATCCGCACTTATAACCGCCCTGTTCAATAACTTTTTTAACATAAAATGCTGTTGTTGATTTTCCTTTTGTTCCTGTAATACCAATTAACTTTAATTTCTTTGTTGGTTCCCCATAAAAAAGATTTGAAAACTCAGCCAATGCAGCCCTGCTGTTTTCAACAACAATTTTAACACAACCCGAATGCTCAAAAATCTGATCCGGGACAGCATCAGCGCGCTGAAGAACAACTGCGGCAGCATTTTGATTTATAGCGTCTTGAATAAAATTATGTCCGTCAGTCTTAAATCCTTCAATAGCAAAAAAGAGAGTATTCTTTTTTACTTGCCTGGAATCAATAGTGATTGTTTCAATTTCCTTCAGTTCGGCTTTACCGACAACCTGAATTACTTTTACTTTATTTAATAGTTCAGATAATTTCATTCGCTGACTGTTTGTTTTATTCTTTTTACGATTGGCTCACATTTAAGTGAACAAACATCGCTTTTAGAAAATGTTAAACCGGGTTGAATACTCTGCCATACAACTTTTCCTGTTCCTACAATTTTATATTGTAATCCCATTTCGTTTAATTGTGCAATAGCATCTCGCATTGACTGATTTGAAAGATCCGGCATTGTACTTCTGTCATAAAATTTTCTGTTTGATGTAATTGTTTTCTTTTCTGCAATATTTAAGTATGATCTGGAAACAGAAGAATTAGATTTAGCAGAATTTTTCATGTCTGCTATTAATTGATCCATCAAATTATTCTGTCTTTCAATTCTCTTTTTATTAGGAACAAGATTAATGTCCGATTCAATCATTCTTTTAGCAACGTCATGAAAAACAGGCGCAGCAACTAAACCTCCATACTGCCCGAAGACCGGTGAATTGATAAGCACATAAATCACTACCTTTGGATTATCTGCTGGGAAAAATCCTATGAATGATGAATTATGCTTTGCACTTGTATATGAATTGTTTACAAGTTTTTGAGCGGTTCCGGTTTTTCCGCCGACAAGTACATCTGGCAGCTGAGCAGCCGTTCCCGATCCCTGTTCAACAACTCCAATCATCATGTTTTTTATTTCATCTGATGTAGATTTTTTTATCACTGTTCTGATTCTTGTTGCTTTGTTTTCACTAATAACATTTCCGAAATGATCTGTAACAGATTTTGTAATAAATGGCTGATAAAGCGTTCCGCCATTTATTAATGCGCTAAAAGCTGCGATCATTTGCAAAGGTGTAACAGCAACTTCGTAACCAAATGACATGTAAGCTTTTGAAATACCTGTAAAGTTTTTAGGAAGTTTCATTGTTCCCTCGGCTTCACTCGGCAGATCAACCAAAGTCTTGTTGCTAAATCCAAAATCTCTCAAATATTTGTAAAGAGTGTTATCATCAACACGTTCGATAAGCTTAGACATTCCAATGTTGCTTGACTGCTCTAAAACCTGCCGGACAGTTAATTGAGTTGATTTGTGAGAATCGTAAATTGTAACACCTTTATATTTATACGCGCCGTTTTCAGTATTGATTACTTCTGCTTCGTTTACAAGATTATTATCAATCAGTATTGACATCGTTATTGCTTTCATTGTCGAACCGGGTTCATAGGTATCAGTAATTGCGCGGTTTCTTCTGTTGTTTGCATCGAAGAGATTATAATTCGCCGGATCAAAATCGGGATAGTTAGCCAGTGCTAAGACTTCTCCAGTGTTTGGATTCATTATTATACCAACTGCAGACTCGCCTCCAAACTTCTGAATTCCATTTGCAATTTCTTCTTCAAGTATTTTCTGGTAATTTTTATTTATTGTAAGCTGAACTGTGTTTCCCGTTTGTGGCGCTTTCGACATATTATCATCAACAGAAAGAATTCTACCGAGAACATCTCTTTCAAATACATAGTAGCCATTTTCACCGGCAAGATCATCATTAAAAAGCTTTTCAATTCCTTCAACTCCTTTACCATCTTTGTCAACATATCCGAGTACATGAGATGCTGAACTTCCATAAGGGTAAACTCTTGAAAAATCTTCCTGATAAGTCAATCCATCAATTACTAGTTTCTTTAATTTGATTGCCTGTTCCATTGGGACTTTTTTCTCAAGACAAACAGTTTTATTGCCATCTTTAATTAAATTAATGTAAATCGATTTAGGTTTACCTATTACTTTGGAAAACACGGAAGCAATCGAATCCACCTTTTCCTGGTTCATCATTCTTTTATCGACAAAAAAAGAAACATCATCAAATGTGTAACTAAGCACTTCACCGTTTACATCTTTAATCAAACCTCGTTCAGCTTTAATTATCTGAGGTTTGTACTGCTGTGTTTCTGCAACGCGTGTATAGTATTCATGTTTCGCAATTTGTATCGTAAAAAGTTTTAAAGCGAGTATTATCAGACCCGTAAATAGTATTCCTGCTATAATGAGTGCTCTGGAATTAATCATATTTTTCGTTAATCAATTTTTGTATCTGGTTTAATTGTTCTTTTGAAACCGTGATAGTCTCAAGATTTTCATTTGGTCTAATAAGTCCCAACGAATCATGAGCAAATTTTACTATTCTATTTTCAGAAGTAAGCTTTTGAATTTCTACCATTTGTGATTCTACACGATTAATTCTTTCGTTCAAAGCTTCCTGTCTGGAAATTTTATCTCTATTAATTCTTTTTATTTCCGAAAGCATAACAACATAAGAGAAGAGAAAGAATGCGAACACAACAACCACATAAATAAATCTTGAAAGCTTGGTTCCTTTTACATTCATACTTTTTCTGCAACCCTTAATTTTGCGCTTCTGCTTCGTTTATTATTATTAATTTCATTATCGGTTGGAATTACCGGTTTATGTGTTACCAGCTTAAGTGTTTGTTTTTTCCCGCAGATGCAAACCGGTGTTCCTGGGGGACAGATACAGCTTAAGCTCTCATACTTAAATTTTTCTTTAACGATTCTATCTTCTAACGAATGAAAAGTTATAAATGCAATTCTTCCGCCAACTCCCAGCAGGTTCACACTTTTATCAATAAATAATCTCAATTCATCAAGTTCATTATTTACTAGAATTCTGAGAGCTTGAAAAACTCTCGATAAACTTTTTGTTACAAATCTTTGGGGCGTTAAATCTTCAATAATTTTTCTTAACTGAAACGTACTTTCAAACTTTTCGTTTTTTCTTGCCTCAACAATTTTGCGGGCAATGTTTCTGGAATTTTTTTCTTCACCATATTCAAATAAAACTTTTGCGATTTTATCCTGATCTGCACTATTCAAAAATTCAGATGCAGAAATTCCATCTTGTTTATTCATCCTCAGATCGAGGGAGGTGTCCTCGCGGAAAGTGAATCCCGCTTCAATATTATCTAACTGAAAAGAGGAAACTCCCAGATCTGCAAAGATGCCGTCAAAGTTTTCAATGAACTCGATTTTAGAAATTGTGTCAATATTTGTAAAGGACGTATTAAAAATTGAATAACGCGCATCGCCGCTGAACAAGCGTTTGCAATTCTCGAAAGCTGATTGGTCTTTATCCGTTGCAATTAGTCGCCCTTTAGAACTAATTTTTTTTAGAATTTCTGTAGAGTGTCCGCCAAACCCGGCTGTTCCGTCAAAGTAGATTCCGTCAATTTTTGTGGTAAGAAAATCAACGCTCTCCTTCAGCAATACCGGTTGATGAATCATTTTTGGCTGTTCTGCATAACTTGTTTTGCTAATTCAGCAAATGGTTTTGGAAAATCTCTCTTTTGTGCTTCAAACAACTCGGGATTCCAAAACTCGATCTTGTTGTTTTGTCCAAGAATTAAAACTTCTTTTTCTATACCGGCAAAATCGAGCAGACTTTTAGGGATAAAAATTCTGAATTGTTTATCCAGCTGCTGATCACTTGCCAGTTCAAACAAAAATCTTTTGAAAGCTGCTTCATCTATATTGAAATCATCAAGTGCATCTATTCGTGGTTTTATTTTTTCCTCCCAGTGATTAAGCGGATACACATCAATGCATTGAACAATACTTCTTGTCATAACAAAAGTATCATTAGCTTCAGGCTTCATAACTTTCTTGAATTTAGCCGGAATACTGATTCTTCCCTTTGCATCAACTGAATATTTAAAGCTGCCTATAAACATTATTACCCACTATCTTACACTATTAACCACTATTTGCAAAATAATTGATTTTATATGGGATTGTCAAGAAAAATCTACTTCAATCCATCGAAAATTTGAGAATTGTGATAAGAATTTGCCGGAAATTCAGTGAGGCGAATATTTGGAAAAATAATAAAGAAGCCCTCACGGAGGAGGGCTTCTTACTGAAACAGACTCGTATTTCAAGAACTACATTGTTTTATTTCACTAATAACATCTTTCGAATAAGATTAACATTTGTGCCGGTTAGTTTATAGAGATAAACACCTGATGAAAAATCTTTTCCGTCGAAGGTCACTTTATAATTTCCGCGGTTAATCATCCCGCTAATTAATGTTGATACTTTTTCTCCAAGGATATTGAATACTTCAAGTGTATAAAAACCTTCTACAGGAATATTGTATTCAATAACTGTAGTTGGATTAAATGGATTTGGAAAATTCTGCGATAACTGAAATGCATTTGGTATTTCTTTTTGATCTTCGATTGCAGTTATATTTTTATTTACCTCGAATTGTCCTACACTTGAATAAATAGAACTCTTCCCTATTCCATCAGTCGAACGAACTTTCCAGAAATATTTTTTTCCTCCTTCTAATCCGTTAACCTGCACATTAGATATGGCTGAGGTAATTACTTTTGCTTTTTGAAATTCCGGATTATCTGCGATCTCAATTTCATAAGCTGGACTAGCAGAAGCTGGGGTTGGTAAGTACCAATGTAATTTAGTCGTATGAGTATTAATTGTTACTGAATTTGAAGGACTGCCGGTAAGAGGTTGAACAAGAGCATTAATTGATACCATTGTAAATAATGCTGTTGAAGACCAAGCTGATTTTGCAGTACCATTTGTCGATGTAACTCTCCATGCGTATTGAACCCCATTTATTAATGCACTCGGCAATGTAAAAGACAGGCTCGTTGATGTTGAAAATACATCATCAGCAGGCCAAGGGTCACTAGCAACAACACACTGAAGTTCATAAGTTAATCCTGTAGTAGAAGTTCCTAAATACCAATTTAATGTTGGCGGATTTGTATACTCTGTTGGATTTCCAACTGGCCATGACGCTATCGGAACAACCGGACCATTGCTAGTGTTTCCAACCATATTAAATAATTGTGTTGAAGACCATGCGGATTTAGATATACCATTTGTCGATCTCACTCTCCATGCATATTGAACTCCGGCAGTTAATCCAGAAGGCATTGTAAATGATAACCCAGATGATGTAGCGAATACATTGTCTGCTGGCCATGGATCTGCAGCCGGAACACATTGTATTTCATATGTTAGTCCAGTAGCGTAATCTCCAAGATACCAATGTAAAGTCGGTGGATTTGTGTATTCTGTCGGATTTCCAACCGGCCAGGAAGCAATTGGAACAACCGGTGTGCTATTCGTATTGCCAACCATCGTAAACAATTCAGTTGCAGACCAACTTGATTTTGTTACACCATCAGTTGATCTGACTCTCCATGCATATTGAACACCGCTTGAAAGTAAATAAGGTATTGTAAACGATAAACTTGATGATGTTGCATAGACATTATCTGCCGGCCAAGGATCTGCAGCCGGAACGCATTGAATTTGGTATGTCAACCCGGGTGCATAAACACCAATGTACCAATTAAGTGTTGGTGGATTATTATATTCAGTTGGATTGCCGACAGGCCAAGATGTGATTGGTACAACTGGTCCGCTTGTTGAGTTGGCAACCATTGTAAATAATTCAGTTGACGACCATGATGATTTTGTTGTACCATTTGTTGATCTCACTATCCATGCATATTGAACGCCTGATGTCAATGAGTAAGGTATAGAATATGAAAAAGTCGATGAGGTTGCATAAACATTGTCTGCGGGCCAAGATGCGCTCGCTTCAACACATTGAATTTCATATGTTAATCCTGTAGCTGCGGTTCCTAGATACCAGTATAATGTTGGCGGATTTGTATATTGTGTTGGATTTCCTTTCGGCCAAGATGTAATTGGAATTACGGGTCCATTATTTGTTGAAGCTATTATTGTAAATAATGCTGTAGTTGACCAGTTAGATTTTGTAACACCATTGGTTGACCTTACTCTCCATGCATATTGAATCCCATTATTCAATGAATAAGGTATCGTGAATGAAAGAGAAGATGAAGTAGCATAGACATTATCTGCAGGCCATGGTGCGCTTGCTTCAACACACTGAATTTCATAAGTGAGTCCTGATGAGTAAGCGCCAAGATACCAATACAATGTCGGCGGATTTAAATATATTGTCGGATTTCCAATTGGCCAGGATACTATTGGTGTCGGGCCGTTTATTGTAACACTTTTATATTCATAAGCACCCATATCCACAGTCGAATTAAATAATCTGCCATTGCCATCCAAATCTTTTGCACTATTCATCCACGTACTGTTTTCTCCTGCATCAATTGCCGGTGAGGTAGGCTGTAGATGAAAATCTCCAGCTGCGTTAACAAATTTTGGATCAGAAGCTATATTACCTGTGCCTGCGCAAAGTGGTGTGGTGCAGCTATACGATACAAAATTACCTGCTCCATTATCTATTATATAATTACTGCTGCCAGTATTATTATAGAT
>DAIEQP010000310.1 GCA_027347805.1 Ignavibacteria bacterium
TCCCCCATTCCTTCAATTAAATATTTTGAGGGTTTGATCAATTCCTTGTATTTGAAATAATTATAAAACACAGATCCGATAGGATCCAGTCCAATGATTTTCACATTCGGATTTTTTTCTTTCAAAAATCTTCCTGTGCCAGTCATTGTTCCACCGGTGCCAATAGCTCCAATTAAATAATCCACTTTCCCATTCATCTGTTCCCAGATTTCCGGTCCGGTAGTTTTATAATGAGTTTCATTATTATCGAGATTGTTATGCTGATCAATATAATATAAACGAGGATTATCCTTTGCTAAGTTTTGAGCATAGTTATTATAAGATTCGGAATGTTCAGGAGGTAATTTTGTGTTTGCCTTTATAACTTCAACTCCCATTACTTCAAGCATTTTAACTTTCTCTTTACTAGTTGTATCTCTTACAACCACCACAAGTTTATAACCTTTATGCCTGCAAACAATTGCCAAACCCATAGCAGTATTGCCGGAAGAATTTTCAATAATAGTATCGCCTGGTTTAATCTTACCTTCACGTTCAGCTTTTTCAATCATATATAGAGCAATTCTATCTTTAACACTTCCGCCCGGATTAAGAAATTCCAATTTGACATAGATACTTGCTTTCAGATCCCTGCTAATGTTATTCAGTTTAATTAGAGGAGTATTTCCAATAGCATCAAGAATATTATTATACTTATCGTTCATATAATTCCATTATAAAATTGATGAGCCGCGTAAAAATTCTTCGGCACTCATCCTTTTTCTGCCTTCCTGCTGAAGCTCAAGAATCTGCAGGCATCCATCTTTTGTATGAATAAATATTTCTTTCTTTGTTTGATTAATTACAAAACTATCTTGCTGATCATTTACAATTCTACTTTCAATCACCTTTGTCTTATAAACCTTGTAGCTTTTTTCATTGTAATCAAAAAAAGCAGCTGGATATGGAGATAATCCTCTAACAAGGTTATGAATTTGATATACGGATTTACTCCAGTCAATTTTGCAAATTTCTTTTGTAATTTTTGGTGCAGGAGATGCAAGAGAATTATCCTGGGAATTCAGCTCATAAAATCCTTTGTTTATCATATCAACAGTCTTAAGCACGGTTTCAGCACCAAGTATAATCATCTTATCATGAAGAGAGCCAAAATCATCATCATCATCGATTGCTAAAGTTTCTCTAAGAATTATTTTCCCAGTATCAACTCTTTCATCAAGAAAAAAAGTTGTAACACCGGTTTCTTTATCGCCATTAATTAGCGACCATTGAATCGGAGCAGCTCCTCTATACTTTGGAAGCAGTGATCCATGGAGATTGAATGAACCTCTTTTGGGAATTGAAAAAACATCTTTGGGTAAAATTCTGAAAGCAACAATTACAAACAAATCTGCTTGCACTGCTCTAAGCTGCTCAATAAAATTTTCATCTTTAAGACTGACCGGAGTAAGAACTTTTAATCCACGATCTATCGCAAATTGTTTTATAGGAGTTGGCGAGATCTGTTTACCTCTGCCTCTTTCTTTGTCGGGTGCAGAGACAACAAGTTCGACAGAATAATTGCTGTTTACCAATTTTTCAAGAGAAGGAATGGCAAACTCAGGTGTGCCCATAAAAACAATTTTCATTCGTTCTCCGATATGAGGAATGCACTTAAGAAGTTTGTCTATCAGTTATTTCGTAGTCTATCTTAACTTCGCGGTTAATTATCTTACCTAATTCTTCTTGAAGTTTTTTCTTAACATTATTTTCAACTCTGTCTGGAATCATTTTCCCTATCAAATGATCATATTCATGTAGAATAACACGGGCGTAAAAATCATCTGCTTCAATTTCTCTTTCAATTTCGTCTGTATCTAAATATCGAACTTTTATAATTTCAGCGCGTTCAACATCAGCTCTTAAATTAGGAAGACTAAGACAACCTTCCTCGTAGATTACTTTTTCATCAGATTCAAGAACAATCTGCGGATTGATCATGACAATCGGTTTAAAATTCTCATAACCATCTACACCGTTTAAATCGATTACAAAAATTGAATCTGTATAACCAATTTGATTTGCAGCCAATCCGACACCATGAGCATTTCTCATAGAATCAAACATATTTTTTATCTTGACGACAATCTCATCGGTTACCTGTTTTACAGGTTTAGCTTTCTGACGAAGAATTTTATCTCCGTATACTGTAATTGGTATAATAGACATAGTATTAATTTACTTCCGCGCTGATTTCTTCTGCGCTAAGATCTTTACATAAAAATACTTCGGTTGAAAAAAACAACATTCGAATAAGCAGGCGAAAGATAATTAACATTTGCTGAAGAACAAAAGAGAGCACTAAAAAATAGGCCGGTGTCCGTGGAATGTATTTACCGATTATGTTATAAACAATCACTCCGAGCGCACCAATAACTGCTACAATTAAGAATGTTGTAAATACTTTATTGAAATTATCTTTAATAAATACTATTGCATTCAATAATTCCTTAAATACTTTTGTTTTATCATGAACTGCAAGAGAAACTTTTGAGTAGTCTGATATTAGAGTAGTAATTCCAATCATAAAAATGAGGAGTATATATCTTAACGCTTTGAAAACAAACTCTGCCATTGCATTTTCGGAATCCTGGTATGCCCACGAAATAAATAAACCAATCCAATCATAAATGTTAAATGAAAGAGCAAAGAAAAAAAGTGAGAGAAAGAGAACTTTTA
>DAIEQP010000329.1 GCA_027347805.1 Ignavibacteria bacterium
AAGCTGAAAAAAAATATATTATTTGTAATGCTGATGAAGGTGATCCGGGTGCATTCATGGATCGTTCTGTTTTAGAAAGCGATCCATATCGTGTAATTGAAGGAATGATTATTGGCGCATATGCAATTGGAGCTTCGTTCGGATACATTTATGCACGTGCAGAATATCCCCTCGCAATAGCAAGATTGAATGAAGCAATTCAAAAATGCCGAGAATATGGATTGCTTGGTAAAAATATATTGAATTCCGATTTTGACTTTGATTTGAAAATCAAAAAAGGTGCTGGTGCATTTGTTTGCGGTGAAGAAACTGCTCTAATTGCATCAATAGAAGGGAAAAGAGGAATGCCAAGACCTCGTCCACCATATCCGAGTGATGCTGGTTTATGGCAAAAACCAACAGTGATTAATAATGTTGAAACATTTGCTAACGTATCAACAGTAATAAATAAAGGTGCATCATGGTTTTCTTCTATTGGGACACAAAACAGCAAAGGAACTAAAGTTTTTGCATTGAGCGGAAAAATCACTTACAGCGGTCTTGTAGAAGTTCCTATGGGTGTAACATTAAGGGAAATTGTTTTTGATATAGGCGGTGGAATACCTGGCGGTAAAAAGTTCAAGGCAGTTCAGATTGGCGGACCATCAGGAGGATGTTTACCAGATGAAGTAATGAATACTCAGGTTGATTATGATTCTCTTAAAACAGTTGGCGCAATGAGGGGCTCAGGTGGTTTTGTGGTGATGGATGAAGATACATGTATGGTAGACGTTGCAAAATATTTTCTTACATTCATACAAAATGAATCTTGTGGAAAATGTGTCCCATGTAGAGAAGGGACAAAACGAATGCTGGAAATTATTGAGAGAATTCCTGTAAGCTATAATCATAGCAATAATTTAAAGTATGAACCATTACAAAGATTCAAAGGCATTGTACACCTGCAAAGATTAGCTGATGTAATCAGAGACACTTCTTTATGCGGCTTAGGGCAGAGTGCACCGAATCCAATTCTTTCCGGGTTACGTTACTTCAAAGATGAGTATGAAGAACACTTGTTTGAAAGAAAATGCGCTTCAAAAGTATGTAAAGACATTTTAACATTTTCGATTGATCCCGATGCTTGTACAGGCTGCGGTTTGTGTGCTAAGAAATGTCCTACTGAAGCAATTATTGGCGAAAAGAAAGAACCGCATCAGATAATTGAAGTTAAATGTTCAAAATGCGGAATGTGTTTTGAAACCTGCCGTTTAGATGCAATTCTTGTTAATTAAGGGAGATGGAGACTATAATGATTGAATTATCTATAAATGGAATTAAAGTTAAAGCAGAAAAAGGAATGACAATCCTTGATGCAGCTAAATCAGTTGGTATTCATATACCTACACTGTGTCATATGAAAGACTTAATACCTTCCGGAGCATGCAGAATTTGTGTTGTTGAAGTTGAAGGTATGCGCGGGCTTACTCCATCTTGTGCTTATCCAGTAATGGAAGGAATGAAAGTTGAAACAAATTCTCCCAGAGTTAGAACAGCAAGAAAAACTATTGTTGAGTTATTGGTTGAGAATCATCCGCAAGATTGTTTGATATGTGTAAGAAACAAAAATTGCGAACTTCAGGATTTATCTGAAAGATATAATTTACGTGAACATCGTTTTGTTGGTGAAAAGAAAGATCACGCAATTGATATTTCTAGCGCTTCAATGGAAAGAGATCCTGCCAAATGTATTTTATGCGGAAGATGTGTAAGAACCTGCGGTGATATTCAAAAAATTGGTGCAATTGATTTCACAAATCGTGGTTTCAAAAGTAATGTCACAACACCATTCAATAAGGGACTAAATGTAAGTGACTGTATATTATGCGGACAATGTATTCTTGTTTGTCCTACTGCAGCACTAAGAGAAAAAAGTCATTCAAAAGAAGTAATGAATGCTATTAAAGAAAAGAAAAAATATGTGATTGCCCAAGTTGCACCAGCTGTCAGAGCTAGTATAGGTGAAGAGTACAATTTACCACTAGGTACAAATGCTACCGGACAACTGGTTACAGGACTTCGAAGGTTAGGATTCAAAAAAGTTTTCGATACAAACTTTGCCGCAGATTTAACTATTATTGAGGAAGCAACAGAATTAATTAATCGTATTTCGAACAAAGGTGAATTGCCGATGTTCACAAGTTGTTGTCCTGGATGGGTTAAATTTATTGAACAAAACAGGCCTCAGTTATTAAAACATGTCTCTTCATGTAAATCTCCTCACGAAATGGAAGGTGCAGTTCTAAAAACTTATTATGCTAAGAAGATGAATATCGATCCAAAAGATATTTATGTTGTTTCGATAATGCCCTGCACTGTAAAAAAATATGAATCTGCAAGACCTGAATTATCTGAAGAATTAAGACCTGATGTTGATGCTGTTTTAACTACAAGAGAATTAGTAAGAATGTTTAAAATGAGTGGTATTGATTTTAACGATTTACCTGCCGATGAATTTGATAATCCATTGGGTGAATCAACTGGTGCGGCTGCTATTTTTGGAACAAGCGGCGGTGTAATGGAAGCTGCTTTAAGAACTGCTTATGAAAAAATATCGGGTAAAGAATTGGAATCATTGGATTTTCAGGCTGTTAGAGGAATGGACGGAATTAAATCAGCTACAATTCCTATCGATGGTTTGAATGTTAATGTTGCTGTTGTAAATGGTATTGGAAATGTTGGGAAATTACTTGATGAAATTGAAGCCGGTACATCAACATATCATTTTATTGAAGTAATGGCTTGTCCAGGCGGATGTATTAATGGCGGCGGACAGCCGATACATTCAAAACCGGAAAAGTTAAGAAAACGTGTTCAGACTCTTTATGATATTGACTCAAAAATGAAAAACAGAAAATCTCACGAAAATGAATCTGTTATTAAACTTTATAAAGAGTTTTTAGGTGAACCAAATGGTCATACTGCTCATGAAATACTTCATACGCATTATGTTAACAGAAAAGAAATTTTAACTAAGAACTAAAATGTCAGTTGGAACGGTTAGCGTAATTGGACAAAAATGTAAAAGATGTTTCTCTTGCATCAGAGAATGTCCAGCGATTGCTATCCGAGTAGTAGATGGGCAGGCTGTTGTTTTAGAAGATAGATGTATATCATGTGGTCATTGTGTAAAAGTTTGTTCTCAAAATGCAAAAGAAGTTCAAAGTGATATCGAAAATGTTTTGATCGATATAC
>DAIEQP010000337.1 GCA_027347805.1 Ignavibacteria bacterium
TGTCATATCTTCGAAAGAATGGCAGGATATTATACGGCCTTTTCAGGCGGCTGTACAATAGCTTATGCAGAGTCAATTGAAAAAGTTGCGTCGAATATGAAGGATATTCAACCTACAATTATGACAGCAGTGCCAAGATTATTTGAAAGAATTTATTCCAAGATAAAAAGAAATGCAGAAAGCCAGCCGGAAGGAAAACAGAAAATATTTAATTGGGCTATTGAACTTGGAAAAGAATTCGCAATTGCTAAAAAATCCGGCCAGCCAATTCCTATATTTTTATCATTGAAACGAAAATTAGCAGATAAACTTGTTTATCAAAAGTTAAGAGATGCAACCGGTGGCAAAATGCGTTTCTTTATTTCAGGCGGCGCAGCTTTAGCCAGAGAACTTGGTCAGTTTTTTGAAGCTGTTGGAATTCTTGTTGTTGAAGGATACGGTCTTACAGAATCTTCTCCCGTAATTGCAGTGAACCGCGTTAATGATTATAAGTTTGGAACTGTTGGTAAACCTTTGCCAGGTGTTGAAATCAAAATTGCAAAAGATGGCGAAATTCTTGCATACGGTCCCAATATCATGCAGGGTTATTACAAAAACAAAAAGGAAACTGAAGAAACAATTAAAGATGGCTGGCTTCATACAGGTGACATTGGCGTTTTTGATGCCGAAGGATTTTTAATAATCACTGATAGGAAGAAACATCTATTTAAAACATCCGGTGGAAAATAT
Organism: Ignavibacteria bacterium; assembly: GCA_027347805.1. Taxonomy (GTDB): domain Bacteria; phylum Bacteroidota; class Ignavibacteria; order Ignavibacteriales; family Melioribacteraceae; genus Stygiobacter. The sequence goes on from DAIEQP010000337.1 coordinate 730, forward strand.
ATTGCTCCAACTCCAATTGAAAATATGTTCCTGGCAAGTAAATATATTGATCAGTTCGTGTTAATTGGTGACAGGAGAATGTTTGTAAGCGCCTTAATCGTTCCAGATTATGAAGCGCTAAAAGAATATGCTGATGCAAATAGAATCCAGTATAATGATATTGATGAATTGGTAAATATGAAGCAGATCTACGAACTGCTGGATAAAGAACTCGATCAGTTCCAGAAAAAACTGGCTAACTTTGAACGCGTACGCAAATTTGCAATACTTGAAAAGCCTCTTACAATTGAAGGAGGAGAACTTACTCCATCTCTAAAGGTGAAACGCAAAGTTGTGGAAGAACGCTACAAAGGATTGATTGAGGATATGTATAAAGGTCTGGAAGGTTAGCAGGAAACTGGAATACAACAAAAAACTCGGAATGAAAAAAGAAGAAATAATTATTGAACCGATTGGATTTGTTCAATCTGATTTTGTTTACAGGTACGAAACTCCAAGACAGGGAGTGCTTGCCGGTAAAGAAATTTCTGTAATTAATTTACTTCCTCATAAAAATTATGAACAAGCGGTTTTACAGCTTGATGGATTTGAAAGAATCTGGGTGATTTATCAATTTCATCTTAACAAAAACTGGAAACCGCTTGTAAATCCCCCACGGCATACAAGGAAAAAAGTTGGTGTTTTTGCTTCTCGTGCCCCTTACAGGCCAAATCAAATTGGAATGAGCTGTGTAAAACTTGAAAAGGTTGATGGCTTAAAAATATTTATTTCGGAATCAGATATATTAAATGGCTCACCTGTTTTTGATATCAAACCTTATTTGCCATATTCTGATTCATTTCCTGACGCAGCAACAGGCTGGGTTAAGAAAACAATTGGGGAAAAATATGAGCTGCAATGGAATAAAAGCGCTGAAGAAAAAATAAAGTGGCTTAAAGATAATGCTAAAATTAATCTCAGAAATTTTGCTCAGCTCCAGCTTGAATTTAACCCGACCGATGACTCGCGCAAAAGGATCACTAAAGAGAAAAACTCATTTACTCTTGCTTACCGGACTTGGAGAATAGATTATACTGTTTCTGAAAATGAAAAAACAATACTTGTGAAAAATATTAAATCAGCGTATTCAAAAGCTGATTTATCAGCTGCAGAAGATAAATATCAGGATAAAGCAGTTCATCTGGAATTTTTAAGTTTTTTCAAAAAAATGAAGGAATAGAATTGCTTAAAATCTGATGAAAAACCGGGCCCACACACTTAACTATCATTCTTAAACGAGCCTCATTTTTATTATATTTACGCCACTTAAAAAGAATTGGATTTCAAATTGGCAAAAGAAAAAATCTTGGTAACATCTGCATTACCATACGCAAATGGACCGATCCATTTGGGGCATTTAAGCGGGGCATATTTGCCGGCAGATATTTATGTGCGCTATAAAAGATTGAAAGGGGATGACATCATTTATGTTTGCGGTTCTGATGAACATGGTGTTCCTATCACAATTACAGCTGATAAAGAAAAAATTACTCCAAAACAGGTAATAGATAGATTTCACGAAGCAAATAAAATTGCTTTCGAAAAATTTGGAATGAGTTTCGATATTTATTCCAGGACAAGTCTTCCTGTGCATCATTCTACATCTCAGGAATTTTTCAAATGTTTTTATGATGCCGGATTGCTTGTTGAAAAGAAATCAATGCAGTTTTTTGATGAAAAAGCAAAAATGTTCTTACCCGATCGCTATGTTGAAGGAACATGCCCAAGATGCGGAAATGAGGAAGCTAGAAGCGATGAATGTGAAAAGTGCGGTTCATTGTACGATCCGAGTGAATTAAAAAATCCAAAGAGTAAAATTACCGGAGAGACTCCGGTGTTAAAGGAAACATCTCATTGGTTTTTCCCCCTTGGTAAATACCAGGAACGATTGGTTAAATATGTTGATGAAATGAATGAAAAATTCGGTTGGAAAGATAACGTTCTTCAATATTGCAAAGGTTGGTTTAATGATGGTTTAAAAGATCGTGCAGTTACAAGAGATTTGGATTGGGGTGTTAAAGTTCCGCTGGATGGAGTGTCAAATAAAGTTTTGTATGTATGGTTCGAAGCAGTGTTAGGTTATATCTCTGCAGCGAAAGAATTGTCTGAAAAAAGAAATGAACCTGAACTGTGGAAGAAGTTTTGGCAGGATGAAAAAACAAAATACATCGCTTTCATTGGAAAAGATAATGTTGTTTTCCATACTATTATTTTCCCTGCAATGTTAATGGCTTGGAACGATGCTAAATCTGAAAAATATGTTTATCCGCAAAATGTTCCTGCAAATGAATTCCTGAATTTTGAAGGAAAGAAATTCTCTAAATCACGCGGTTGGGGGATTGATGTAACGGATTTTCTCGATCTATTTCCGGCAGATATGTTGCGTTATACACTAGGTGCAAATTTGCCTGAAAACAAGGATACAGATTTCTATTGGAAAGAATTTCAGTCTAGGACAAATGGAGAACTTGCTGATATACTTGGCAATTTTGTCAATCGTACATTCACTTTTGCACATAAACATTTTGATGGTAAGGTTCCTGCTAAGGTAAAATCTGAAAAGATTGATGAAGAAATGCTCGCTTTTTTAAGTGAAGCGCCGAAGAAAATATCCGAACTTATCGAAAATTATAAAATAAAAGATGCAATTTTCGAAATGATGAATGTTGCGCGTGCCGGTAATAAATATTTTAATGATTCGGAACCATGGAAAAGCAGCAAAACTGATAAGGAAAAATGTGCAACGACAATTAATATTTGCCTTAATACAATCTATACATTAGCTGAAATATTTGAACCGGTTATTCCTTTTACAAGTAAAAAAATATTTGATATGCTTGATGCAAAGCCGACAGATTGGATGAACTCAGGTCTTGCGAATTTGAAAGAAGGACATAAATTAAATGAACCGCAGATTCTTTTTACTAAAATCGAGGATGCAGTGATTGACGAGCAGATAAATAAATTGCCTAAAGTTGAAGAGACTCCAAAAGAAATTGTAGAAGAAATTTCGATTGATGAATTTAAGCGTGTAAAACTTCGAGTTGCTAAAATTCTGGAAGCTGAAAATGTGAAAAAGAGTGATAAACTTTTGAAACTGCAGATTGATCTTGGCTCCGAAAAAAGGCAGTTGGTTGCTGGTATTGCAAAAAGTTATTTGCCTGAAGAATTGATCGGCAAAAAAGTTTTGGTGGTTGCCAATTTGAAGCCGGCTAAACTGTTTGGTGTTGAATCTCAAGGTATGGTTTTAGCGCTGGATACTTCGGAAGAAGGAAAAGTTAAACTGATTGAAATTGATGGTTCGATTGAACTTGGCAAAACGGCCAAATAAAACTGCCTTATCAAAATTTATAATGTCAAAATCTCCACTCAATAAAACAATTAAACTGAGCGCAGCGGAATTGAAAAAATATTCTGAACGGTTAGTTATACTTGATAAAAAGATTTCTGCAAAACAAATTCTTAACAAAACTATCAACCAGGATTTGCTTACTGCAGTAGAATTTTTTCCGGAGAATTTTGTTGATTTACTGATAATTGATCCGCCTTACAATCTAAATAAACAATTCAATTCAATTACATTTCAGAAAAAATCAATAACCGATTATACGGATTGGATTGATAGTTTTATGAAAAAAATTAAGAAAGTACTTAAACCAAACGCTTCGGTTTATGTATGTGGTGACTGGCATACTTCTATTTCAATTCCGCTGGTGATGGAGAAATATTTTATAATTAGAAACAGAATTACATGGGAACGCGAAAAAGGAAGAGGCGCATCGAAGAACTGGAAAAATAGCTCTGAAGATATTTGGTTTGGAACGGTTTCAAAAAAATTTACTTTTAATCCTGAAGATGTTAAAATTGTCAGAAGGGTTATTGCTCCGTACCGTGATAAAAATGGAGCGCCAAAAGACTGGAATAGCAACGGTGAACAGGACTTCCGTTTAACTTATCATTCGAATTTGTGGAATGATATTTCTATCCCTTTCTGGTCTATGCCTGAAAATACAGAACACCCAACACAAAAACCTGAAAAGCTAATTGCAAAACTAATTCTTGCAAGTTCCAATCCTGGAGATGTTGTTTTTGATCCATTTCTTGGGAG
>DAIEQP010000377.1 GCA_027347805.1 Ignavibacteria bacterium
CATCAGCTATAAATAAAACATTTTTTTCTTTACACATTTTATATGCAGATGAAATATATCCATCATCGGGGACCAATATTCCTGCTTCACCTTGAATCGGTTCGACTAAAAATCCTGCGATGTTGGGTTCTTGCAATACATTTTGGAGTGCGTTTAAGTCGTTATATGGAATTTTAATAAATCCCGGTGTGAAGGGACCAAAACCTGAATATGAATCCGGGTCTGTTGACATTGATACAACTGTGATTGTTCTTCCATGAAAATTACCTTCACAAACAATTATCTTCGCTTCATTTTCAGGAATTCCTTTTTTATCGTATGCCCATCTTCTGCAAAGTTTTAATGCGGTTTCATCTGCTTCGGCACCCGAATTCATTGGTAATACTTTATCATAACCAAATAATTCAGTTATAAATTTTTCGTATTGACCGAGCATATTATTATAAAAAGCACGCGAGGTAAGTGTTAAAATTTTTGATTGTTCAATTAATGCTTCAACAATTTTGGGATGGCAGTGCCCCTGGTTAACTGCAGAATATGCAGAAAGAAAATCAAAATATTTTTTTCCTTCAACATCCCAAACAAATATACCCTCGCCTCTTTGAAGAACAACAGGAAGCGGATGATAATTATGCGCTCCATGTTTTTCTTCCAATTCAATAAATACTTCTGAATGCATTAAGCACCTTTAATTCGTTTCACATGATTCAAATTTAGGAAAAGGGGTCGAGGGAAAAAATATATTTATCAGCGGTCTGAAGAATTAAGCCACTGATCAATTGTAATTTTAAGGAAATGTATATTTATAGGTTTTGCGATATAATCATCCATTCCGGAAGAAAGGCATCGCTCACGATCTTTCATGCTAGAATGTGCTGTTACTGCAATAATTGGTATTTTTGAATAAGGACCGCTTAATTCTCTGATTTTTCGTGTTGCTGTAATACCATCCATATCGGTCATCTCAACATCCATTAAAACCAAATTGAAGGTACCTGTTTTAACTGCTTCAATTGCCTCAATTCCGCTGGAAACAGGTTCAACATCGTAACCTACTTCTTTTAAAATTTTCGTTTCAAGATTTTGACTAATCGGGTTATCTTCAACAAGCAATAATCTTTTCTTTGCCTGAATCAATGTTGGTTTTGAATCTTTTATATCAACGACATCAATTTCAGTTACTTGATTTGTCTCGCTGGACTGAACAGCCAGCACATCATTTGGAACATCTGTCCGGAGTTTTAATTTAACAGAAAAAATAAATTTACTGCCGGTTCCTAATTTACTTTCAACATGAACATCGCCATGCATCAGTTTGACAAATTCTTTTACAATCATAAGTCCAAGACCGGAACCTTCCTTGGAAGATTTTTTTCCCTTGATCTGTGAGTATGGTTCGAAAAGTAAACTTAATTTATCACTTGCAATTCCAGGACCTGTATCAATCACGGAAGTAATAACCTCAACAAAATTTTCATCCTGAGATTTAACCCGAACTTCAACAACAATTTTTCCGATTTCTGTAAATTTAAGCGCATTACCGAGAAGATTAAGAAGAATTTGTCTAAACCTTGTCGGATCTCCGACAACTTTTTCAGGAATATTCTGGTCGAGTGATCTTTCAATTGATAGACCTTTAGATTTTGCAGCCTGAAAAATTATAGACAAAGCTTTGTTCACTTCTTCACGAAGATCGAACTCAACTTCATCCAACTCCATTTTTCCCGCTTCAACTTTAGATATATCAAGAATGTTGTTAATGATATCAAGTAATGATTCAGCGGCTAAACGAGCATCATGAGAAAAACTTTTTAATTCATCTCTGTCTTCGTAAAGATCATTTTCAATCAAAGTAAGAAATCCCATCACAGAATTCATTGGGGTTCTAACTTCGTGACTCATACTGGCAATAAATTTTGTTTTGAAACTGCTTTCCTGCTGTGCTTTTTTTGAAGCAGTATCAGCTTTCAGTTTTTCTTGCCTAAGTGCGTCAAGTGCTTTCTGTTTTTCACTTTCAGCAATAACCTGCTGGCTAATATCCTGTAAACTTCCTTCAAACAGCTGAATATCATCTTCCTCTTCGTTTGCCCTTAAATTCATTCTAACTGTAATTTCGGTACTGTCTTTCTTTTTAAAAGGTACACGATAGTTTCTGACTTTTCCCTGTTTTTCTAAAAGCTTGCTTAGTAATTCCCAATCACTTGTACGTTTAAAAATATCTTTTGATAAAGAACACTTTTTAATTTCATCTTCTGTTGAGTATCCAAGCATTTTTATTAATGCAGGATTAATTGTAACGAATTTTCCGTCACTCTGAAATTGAAATATACCCTCGGCAGAATTTTCGACAAGGTTTCTGAATTTTCTTTCTGAAAACGAGACTTCGAAATTTTTAACAATTGCTTCCTGTCTCAATTTATAATTTATGTAGCTGGCAACAATCGCCATAATACTTATAATACATACTAATATTACAGATTCAAGCATGTTTGGCAAAATGTATATATCACGGTTGCTCATCAAAATTGAAATCGCGAAAACAAAATTATAGTAGATGGCAACAATTATTTGATTGGTAACATCCCAGCTCAAAAACAGAGCCGCAACAAATATTATTAGACTAATTATTTGAGAATTGAAAATGAGTGTCTTTGGAATTAGATAGATCATTACTCCAAACGAACAGCCGATTGTAAGCAATAGAATATGAACGAGTATTACTGGATGCTTTTTACCAAGATTAAAATTGGAAATGACAAGTAATATGAATGCAATAAGAATTGAAGTTAATCTAGCTTCATAAATCCAAACGTTAAACTGAGGGAAAAACCTAACTTCGAATATTAAAGCTACCAACCCAGCAACAGCAGTAAATTTAGCGAGTGCTTGAAATGGCGCAATCAAGGACTTTTTGCTCTCTTCCTTGAAAAACTCCAACCTTCTAATTTCAGTAGTACTCTTGGATATTTCGTTAGTGATTCTTGCCATTCCTAAATTTCGGATAATAATGCCAGCAACTTAAGCAAAAGATTATATAGCTGTAAATTTTTCTCGCTAATATTAGGTATTTTTCAGAGCTTAGATAAAGAAATTTAAATTAAATAGCAATTTCAACTTATATGGGTGTGTTCTATGTCTGAATTTTTGTATCAGATTGATTTGAAATTATTTTACTTTTTTAATCACACAATCTCAAATCCGTTATTCGATAAATTTTTCCCTTTCATAACAGAATCTAAAAATTGGAACATTGCATATATAATTCTCTTTCTCATCCTGATTATTAAAGGTGGAAGATTTGGAAGAATTGCAGCTGCCGGAACAATATTATTAGTAATTGCAACTGATCAGACCAGCAGCAATTTACTCAAAAACTTAATTGAGCGGATTCGTCCATGTAACGCTCTACCAGATGTAAATATTCTAGCAACCTGCTCTCAATCTTTTTCATTTCCTTCCTCTCATGCTGTAAATAATTTTGGAGGAGCAGTTTATTTCTCAAGGCTTTATCCTCAATATAAAGTTGCACTCTTTATTGTTGCCGTACTTGTTTCACTTTCCCGTGTTTATGTTGGCGTTCATTATTTGTCGGATGTAATTGGCGGTGCAATAATAGGTAGTGCAATTGGATATTTATTCTCGGAATTAATTAAGAAAATCGATTCATCTGAATTATTAAAAAAATCATTTATAAAAAAGAATAGTTGAAAAAAGTATGAAAACAAAACTAGACATTGCAAAAAATTGGTTACCCCGATACACAGGAACAAGTATTGATGAATTTGGTGATTACATGCTGATTACCAATTTCCAGAATTACGTAAATAAATTTGCAGAGATATTTAACTGTGAGGTAAAAGGAGAAGACAGGCCAATGAAAACAAGCACAAATTCGGCCGGGCTCTCGATAATAAATTTTGGAATTGGTTCTGCAAATGCCGCAACAATTATGGATCTTCTTGTTGCTAGACAACCAAAGGGAGTCTTGTTTCTTGGCAAATGCGGTGGATTAAAGGATTCAACAGAAATAGGACACTTTATTTTACCAACTGCAGCAATAAGAGGCGAAGGAACAAGTAATGATTATTTCCCACCGGAAGTTCCTGCTCTTCCATCATTCAAACTACACAAATTTGTTTCTGAAAAAATTATTCAAAAAGATCTTGAATACAGAACCGGAGTTGTTTATACAACTAACAGAAGATTGTGGGAATGGGATGAAAGCTTCAAGAATTATCTGAGAAATTTAGGAACAATTGGAATTGATATGGAAACCGCAACTTTGTTTGTTGTGGGTTATGCAAATCAGATAGCACGCGGGGCACTCTTGCTTGTATCTGATTTACCAATGTTTCCTGAAGGAGTTAAAACTGAAGAATCGGATAAAATGGTAACACAAAATTTTGTAGACCTTCATCTTCAGATTGGAATTGAAGCAATGACAGAAATTGGTCTTAAAGGTGAACAAATAAAACATTTTACTTACTGATTGGCACTGATATTGAACACCTATTTAAGCAAAAGTGAATTATTCTTGACATTTTGATGTTTAATTAAAAAAAGAGAATAATATTTTCATGGAACATGAACACTTTGCGTATTATATAGTAGACAGGTTTTGGGAGCTAAAAATGAAGAATTTAATTGGTTCAGTTTTCGTGATTTTAATGATGACCTTCAGCAGTTTAATTGCGCAGACTGACGAGTCATCAATTAAAGCAGCGCTTGCAAATTTGTTCTCATATAGCAAATCAAATGCATTTGATAAAGCTGCTCTGTTAATTGCTTATGATGGGGAAAACAAAGAAAGAATTAATAAAGATTCTTTCGATCCTCAAAAGCAGAATGAACTGGATCTTGTTAAAAGAAGATGTAAAAAAATTTCTGCATTACTGAATCTTTCTACAAAATATGAGCTGGGTCAAATAATCAAAAAAGAAGAAAATGATAAAGTTATTTTTTCTGTTGAAGTAAATTTTATAAGTGGAGAGCAAAAACTTACCGAATCTTATAATTTCATTAAAACGGATAAAGGATTCCTTCTTTCTGCATAAAGTTTTATTTGGTGTGGGCGATGGACTGTCGCTCACTTCCTTTTTTAACCACTGTAACTCCTGCAAGAATCACAACTGACGCAAGAACAATCCAAATTGTAATTTCTTCTCCAAGAATTAGCCATCCTAAAAAGAGAGCTATTATTGGATTTACATATGCATAAGTTGAAACAAGTGAAACAGGAAGATGGGAAATTGCATAAATGTATGATCCATATCCTGCAAGCGAACCAAAAAGAATTAAATAAATAAATGCAAGCAAACTATCATGTGTAAAACTGAAATGAGTTGATTCGCCAATCAATAACCCGAATAGTGAAATTACAAGCCCTGCAATAATCATTTGTGCTGCCGCTCCCATCAAAGGATGTACACTAATTTTTTTGTATTTAGAATATACTGTCCCTGCAGCCCAGCAGATTTCAGCAAGTAAAATTCCAATTACTCCCTTAAAATAAGCCGGTTCAAAAAGTTTATGAAAATCTCCGCCAAAAATTATCGTTACACCTAAAAAACCAAGTATCAATCCTACAATAATAAATGAATTCAGTTTTTTTCCATTTGGAATAAGCGCTTCAATACCCACAGCCCAAAAAGGAACAGTTGTAATTAAAAGGGCTGTCAATCCGCTGGGAATCCACTGCTCTGCAAAAACCACGAGAACATTTCCCCCACCAAGTAATAATAAACCGCTTATGGTTAGATGAAGAATATCATTTTTATTTGGAAGTTTATATTTCTTCAATAACAGAATTCCAATCATTATTGGACCAGCACAGAGCCATCTTAATCCAGAGAATAAAACCGGAGGTAAATCTTTGACTCCAACTCTAATAGCCAGGTAGGTTGTTCCCCAAATTATATAGATAGACATTAATGCAAAAAGTGCACGGGCGTTATTCTTCTTTTCCATTCAATCCTTTCATTAGAGTGCAAAGATAAAATATTATTTGCCTACCTGCTTAAAACAAAACGGATTCTTTTTTTGTAATTTTGAATAAGAATAATTGGTAAAGGTTTATGTATCAAAAACTTATTCATTGGCTTAAAAGCTTACCCTGGATAAATGACACACTTCTGTTTTGTATAATTATTGGTTTAGCAATTTTATCTTATTTCTTTCTAAAAGAAATTGTTTTCAGATTTTTAAGAAGAATAACAAAGCACACAAAAACTCAAATTGATGACCTATTATTTTCAAAAACATTTTTACGAAGAATAGCCTTTGTTGCTCCACTTTATTTGATTTCCCAGTTCACCTATTTAATTCCGGGGGAAGAAAAAGAAATTGATAAACTATTATCGATCAGTTTAACACTAGTTATTTTTCTTTCGATTGGTGCAATTCTAACATCAGTAACTGAATTATATGATCGCCTGGAGAGATTTAAATCAAGACCAATTAAAGGATATATACAGATTATTAAAATTATCCTTTATTCTTTTATGGTTATCCTGATAATTGGAATTATAATCGGTCAGTCATTTACCTCAATAATTACAGGGCTTGGTGCATTTACAGCAGTTTTGATTCTAGTTTTTAGAGATACAATTCTGAATTTCATTGCAAGCCTGCAGATTTCTTCGTACGATCTTGTTCATGTTGGAGATTGGATTGAAGTACCAAAATTCGGGGCGGATGGAGATGTAATTGATATTTCACTAATGATTGTTAAAGTTCAGAACTTCGATAAAACAATAACGATAATTCCAACCTACAAATTGATTGAGGAAACATTTAAAAATTGGCGGGGTATGCAGCAAACAGGAGTTAGAAGAATTAAAAGATCAGTTTACATTGATCAGAATTCAATAAAATTTTGCGACAAAAAATTACTCGACAAATTTGAGAAAGTTGATCTGATCTCAAATTACATAAAAGGGAAAAGAAGCGAAGTCGAAGAGTTTAATAAAAACAAAAGCCAGGATATCAATGCTTTAATTAATGGAAAGCAGCTTACAAATATCGGCACGTTCAGAATTTATCTTATAGAGTTTTTGAGAAAAAGAAATGACATCAGTAAAGATTTTAGTTTTCATGTTCGGCAGCTTGCTGCAGGACCTGACGGACTACCAATTGAAATCTATGCATATGTAACCAAGACAAATTTTATTGATTTTGAAAATGAGCAGGCGGATATTTTCGATCACATTCTAGCTGTAATTCCGCAATTCGAATTAAGATTATTCCAGAATCCCTCCGGTTCAGATTTTTCATCTCTTGTCAGGAATTAAGTAATGAATGATCTTGAACAGAATAATATCTTTACAAATATTCCTCTGACAATAAAAGAAGAATTGTTTGAAAAACTTATAAATGGAAAAAATTTTTTCCTGGAAAGAATAATTTCAGATGGACACGCTTCACCGGAAAATTTTTGGTATGATCAGGAACAGAATGAATTTATTATGTTGCTCTCAGGCGGTGCAGAACTTTTTTATGATAACGGCAAGAGTTTCAAACTTAAACCCGGGGATTATATGATAATTCCTTCGCATCAAAAGCACCGGGTAAACAAAACATCTGTAAACGAAAAAACAATTTGGCTGGCATTACACTACAAATGAAAAAATTCTTTTTAATATCATTCTTGATTTGTTGTTCCACAATCTTTGCACAGATAAAATTTACAAGTGTTGGAGGCGGTCTGGGACTTGGTTCTATTCAGGGTAATTCAACCAGCGTCTCAGCATTTGGAGGTAGTATTAATTCTGAATTCAAACTTTGGTTTAGTAATGCAGTTTCTTTTAGACTAGAGTACGAACATCTTAGAAATGTAGATTATTATCTTCCCGAAAACCGTACAGGTAAATTTTATCCCTTCATGAATATTTATAATCTGCGTGCCGGGATTCAGCAGCCACTATCATCAACTTTCTTTATAGAAGAAAGCGCCGGTTTATTAATATTAAACGATAGAACTTTTCCGGATGTAAACGTTTGGGATTTTGGAGGAATATTTTCA
>DAIEQP010000383.1 GCA_027347805.1 Ignavibacteria bacterium
AGCTTTAAGGCATGCAAGTCAAATTTTGTTTGATAGTAATAAAATTGAGTCAACTAGCTTTCAGGAATTACTTGTTCAAACTAATTCTGTGATTAAACAGCAAGTAGATCTTAGACATAGTTTTTATGTCCGTAATGATGTTGAATTGATTGTAGGAAGAGCAGCATTTGTTGATGATCATACAGTTGAAGTTACAGAACCAACAGGACTGAAAAAAAAATATAAAGCTGATTCTTTTATCCTGGCAACAGGTTCGCGTCCTTATCATCCGCCTGATATAGATTTTACACATCCTAGAATCATAGACAGCGATAAATTATTAAAAATCTCAGATCATCCTAAAACTATTTCTATTTATGGTGCTGGAGTTATTGGATGCGAGTATGCTTCCATATTCAGAGGATTAAGAATAAAAGTAAATCTAATCAATACACGCCATCAACTATTATCTTTTTTGGATGATGAAATTATTGATGCGCTTGCATATCACCTTAGGGAAAATGGTGTATTAATCCGCCATAGTGAAGAATATGAAAAAGTTGAAGCTGATGATACGGGTGTTACAATTTATCTGAAATCCAACAAACAGATTAGAAGCGACTACCTTTTATGGGCGCAGGGAAGAACTGGCAATTCAAATAATATGGGACTGGAAGAGCTGGGAATAAAAACCGATTCACGCGGATCAATTCCTGTTAATAAATTTTATCAGTCAGTAGTCCCGCATATTTATGCTGTGGGAGATCTAATTGGTTATCCGAGTTTAGCAAGCGCTGCTTATGATCAGGGAAGATTTGCAGCAAGACATCTTTTGCTTGGTGAACAAAACACACTTAAAACCGAAGACATTCCGACTGGAATTTATACGATTCCGGAAATAAGCTCGATTGGTTTAACTGAACGCGAACTCACAGCGCAAAAAATTCCTTATGAGGTAGGGCATTCATTTTTCAAACATCTTGCGAGAGCACAGATTACAGGAAGAACCACAGGAATGTTAAAAATTTTATTTCATCGTGAGACATTGAAAATTCTTGGGCTTCACTGTTTTGGATATGGTGCTTCGGAAATTATTCATATTGGTCAGGCAATAATGTCTCAACCTGGAGACGGGAATAATTTGAAATACTTTATCAACACGACTTTCAATTATCCAACAATGGCCGAAGCATATAGAGTAGCTGCTTTGAATGGTATAAACCGTGTTGAACACAGCAACCAATAACAATGACTAAAATGAAATTGAAAGATTTATACGCTTGTTTTTCAAAGAGCGAGGTAGAATTATTTACTAAATTCAAAAAACCGCATGATATTCAAATATTTCTGAATAATGTTGAATATAATGCTGAAAATGTTACTCGCTCTCCTCGTTTTATAATTAAGCATAAGGTTGCAAATTGTTTTGAAGGAGCTCTTTTCGCAGCTGCTGCTTTAAGATTTCTTGGATACAAACCTCTAATTGTTGATATGATGGCAATAAACGATGATGACCATGTTATTGCGGTATTCAAACAAAATAATTTTTACGGAGCCATTGCAAAATCTAACACTACCACTTTACGCTTTCGTGAACCTGTTTATAAATCAATAAGAGAACTAGTAATGTCTTATTTTGATTTCTACTTTAATACTCTCGGTGAAAAAAGTCTTCACAGCTACTCAAATCCTGTTGATCTATCAAAATATGATAAAAATAATTGGATGACTTCGGAAAGTGATCTCGAATTTATTGGCAATGATTTATTTAAAATACATCATCATATAATTCTTACCCCCGCAATGAAACGAAATTTAACTTATGCCGATTCTGAATTGGTCGACCTCTGCTTTGCCGGTTCAGTTCAGGAAGGTTTATTCGTTCCAAAGAAAAAATCAAAAAAGTTCTGAAAACATCTCGTTTCAATTAGATCTTGTAATCGTTTAAGATTATCCATATAATCAAATTAGAAATCAATTTTTATGGAGAATGAATGAAACGGTTATTATTCATATTGCTCACCTCGGTTGTAATCTCATTTGCGCAATCAATAAAATCTCCCGAAGAATTTCTAGGTTATAAAGTAGGTGCCGATTATAAAATTGCCGACTATGAAACAATTTCGAAATATTTTCAACACCTTGCACAAAACTCAGATAAAATAAAAGTAGAAGGAATCGGATCTACTTCGCTGGGTAAAGAAATGTTTATGTCCATAATAAGCTCCTCAGAGAATCTGAAAAATCTTGAAAAATATAAAGATATAATTCACAAGCTTTCAGACCCAAGAATGATTAGTGATGGAGAAGCCAAACAACTTTCACATGAGGGCAAAGTTGTCGTTCTTGTAACATGTAATATTCATTCAAATGAAATTGCTGCATCACAGATGTCTATGGAGTTCGCTTACAAACTTGTAACACAAACAGCATCTGAAAAATCCATCAAAGCTTTGAATGATGTGATTTTTATTCTCATGCCGTCTATAAATCCTGATGGTACAACAATGGTTGTTGATTGGTATAACAAATATTTGAATACGGAATTTGATGGTGCACCAATGCCTTATTTGTATCATGTTTATGCCGGACATGATGATAACAGGGATTGGTTCATGTTCAATCTGAAAGAATCGAAAAATGTTGCAAAAATTGCATTTAAAGAATGGCTGCCTCAGATTTGGTTGGATGAACATCAGATGGGAAATACAAGTGCAAGAATGTTTGTGGTTCCTTATCAAGATCCCTTAAATCCAAATGTAAATCCAATGATCTGGCGATGGCAGTCAATCCTGGGTGGAATGAGTGAACTTGCGCTTGAAAGCAATGGTAAAACTGGTGTAATAAATCGTGCAATGTTTGATGCATTTTGGCAGGGTGCTACAGAAAATTCGTTGTGGCATAATCAAATTGGAATGCTGACAGAAATGGCGAGCTGCAATGTAGCCTCGCCTGTTTTTATTGATTCTTCAGAAGTAAAAGTTAATCCTGAAATAACTACATATGATGTCCGTTCAAATTATTCTAATCCATGGCGCGGCGGCTGGTGGAGACTTAGAGACATTGTTGATTACGAATTAATAGCCACATATGATTTGCTTGAATCAGCTTCACTTTTTAAAAGTGAATTACTTTTTAATTATTATAAAATGTGTAAAGATGCTGTTGAATCTGGCAGAAAAGGAAATCCATTTGCTTATGTAATTCCGAGAGATCAATTGGATTCTTATTCAACCTACAAAATGATAGAAGCTCTTCAGACTGGAGGTGTTGAAGTTTATTGGACAGATAAAGAATTTCAAGTTGGAAATAGAATCTTTCCTGCAAACTCTTACATTATTTATACAGCTCAATCAAATGGCAGATATATTAAGGATCTTTTTGATGAACAAAGGTATCCCGACTTAAGAAAAAATAGAAGCGAAAAACCGATTCCACCTTATGATGTAGCTGGGTGGACTATTCCATATTTGATGGGGGTGAATTTTTCTATTGTCAATCAACCATTCAATATTGAAAGTAAATTATTGAATGATGCTAATTACCGAGCTGGTTCAATTGCGAGTGAGAATTCAAATTTTTATGCTGTTCAAACTGGTTCAATTGCGAATGCAATTTTAATTAACCGATTACATAAAGAAAAAATTCCGGTGATGTGGAATTTATCGAAACTAAAACTTGG
The DNA here is from genome assembly GCA_027347805.1 of Ignavibacteria bacterium. Lineage (GTDB taxonomy): Bacteria > Bacteroidota > Ignavibacteria > Ignavibacteriales > Melioribacteraceae > Stygiobacter. The sequence continues at coordinate 3,662 of DAIEQP010000383.1, forward strand.
AGAAACTCAATTTGATGAAGGATCTATTTTCATCCCAGCTGGTGCTGATTACGAGAGAATATTAAAAAAACTAGCAGATGAACTTCACCTTCAGATTAAATCAGTAGATCTTAAGGATAAATCTTCCTTAAAAGAAATTAAAAAGATGAGGATCGGATTATATAAACCTTTTACTGCGAATATGGACGAAGGCTGGACAAGATTACTTTTAGAAAACTTTCAGTTTGATTTTACATCCATCGTCAATAAAGATTTTAAAAACAAAAAACTGAAAGATCAATTTGACGTTATAATTCTGCCCGATATAAACGGAGATTTAATTAAAACAGGAAAACTGTCAGGGGAAAATGCAAGATTTTCCAGACCCAAACCTCCTGAATTTGAAGGAGGAATTGAAAAGGAAGG
>DAIEQP010000394.1 GCA_027347805.1 Ignavibacteria bacterium
ATATAGGAGAAAAAATGTTTAATCAAGAAATTATAAACAATTTTTGGAATGCGATCGTTATTACAGGGAAGGGAATGCTTGGTATTTTTATTTTTATGGGACTTTTTTATTTGTTAATTGTTGCGCTCGATAAATTATTCCCGATGAGTGTTGATGAATTGAGAGAAAAATAGATCGCTTTAAAATAGAAAAGCTCCAGTTACAGGAGCTTTTCTTTCCTAAAAATCTCTTCTTAATGTTTTGTTTTTTCCTTAATTATTACCGATGCCACAATTGAAACTGCAAGCGTGCCGATAATTATCAAAAGCGAAAGTTGCACAGGAATGTGAACCCACATTGTAATCAACATTTTTACTCCAATAAAGAAAAGTATAAATGAAATTCCATATTTGAGAAAGCGGAAAAGATTCAGCAGACCTGCAAGTGCAAAGAATAATGATCTTAATCCCAGCACAGCAAACAAGTTTGATGTTATTGCAATAAAAGAATCCTGTGTTATTGCAAGAACAGCTGGAATAGAATCTATTGCGAAAATTAAATCCGTTGATTCAACGAGAATTAAGGTTATTAGCGCAAGTGTTGCGTATTTCTTTTTCTCATGCTTTACAAAAAAATGACCGGTACCTGTTTTAGTATCTACCGGAAAAAATTTTTTTGTCATTTTGATGAAGAAATTTTTCTCGGGATTTATGTCTTTATGTTCGGAGAATGACATTTTATATGCGGTATAAATCAGGATTACACCGAAGATGTAAAGTATGAAACTGAAATGACGTATCAGTTCAACGCCGGCCAGAATAAATATAATTCTTAAAACTACAGCGCCGATAATTCCCCATTTCAAAATCCTAGGTCTGTTTGATGATTCAACAGACATTACCTGGAATATCATTATAAACACAAAAAGGTTATCTACTGATAATGAATATTCAATAAGGTAAGCGGCAAAAAATTCAAATGCTTTTTCTTTTCCCTGCGGAAAATAAAAATAGAGAAATATTGCGAACAATATTGCCACAGAGAACCAGAGCCCCGACCAGAAGAATGCTGTCTTAACTTTCAATTCTCCTTTGCGGTGACTTGTAATAGACATATCTATTGCAAATATTATTATAAATATGAGTGAGAACACAATCCAGAATATATATTCGTTTCCCATGAATGCCTTTGATTTGTTACTATGCGAATTTACGAGAAAGGTTAATAATTCAAAATGAGACGGGTGGAAAAGAAAACTCCGGCATAGCCGGAGTTTATCAATTATTCGTTTCTTTCTTTTACTTTAACCGGTTCCAGTTTCTTTTCTTTGATCAAAACAGATGAAATTATAGCAATAAATAATGTAAATACAATGAATCCAAGCGATGAAGCAATACTGATTTGATACCACCCGGAAATAAGCATTTTAGCGCCAACAAAGAAGAGGATTACAGCAACACCGTTTTTAAGATAACGGAACATGTGCATAATTCCTTCGAGCGCAAAGAAAAGAGATACGAGTCCAAGTACGGCAAAAACATTTGATGTAATTACAATAAATGTATCCTGCGTTATACCAATAATTGCCGGTATTGAATCAATTGCAAAAACAATGTCTGTCGTTCCAATTAAAAGAAAAATTAGGAAGAGCGTTGTAACATGGCGTTTACCCTTTATCTTGGAAAAGAATTTGAAAGTATTCTGATTGTAATCGACGGGATAATATTTTGATACTGTTTTGTAAAAATAATTTTTCTCAGGCTCAATTTCGGAATCTTCCATGAAAATCATTTTGTATGCTGTATACAGAAGCAGCGCACCAAAAATGTAAATGAAAAAATGAAAACGGTGAATTAATTCTACGCCGAAAATTATAAAAACGATTCGCAGCACAATTGATAGCAGAATTCCAATCTTGAGCATTTTGGGCTGGTTGAAATCTGTAATTCCCATAACTGTAAAAATCATTACAAATACAAAAAGATTATCCACAGAAAGAGAATACTCGGTAAGATAGCCGGCGATGAATTCAAAAGATTTTGCGTGTCCGTTCGGATAAAAAAAGTAAACTGCCAAACCATAAATCAGCGCGGTAGAGATCCATACCATCGTCCACATTAACGCTGTTTTTATATTAATTGCTGTCTTCCTTTTATTTGTTATCATGAAATCAATACTAAATACAAGGAAGAAAATAAAAACGAATGCAATCCAGAAAATTATTTGTGTGTTCATATAAAACTCATTTGTTCAAAAATTGTTAGTTAGAATTAGTTCCCGATTTCAATCAAAATATCTCCTTCAAGAACGGAATCTCTTGGATTAACCTTAATTGAACTAACAACTCCTTCTTTGTCGGAATTAATGTTGTTTTCCATTTTCATTGCTTCCAATGTAAGGAGTTTGTTGCCCACGGATACTTTGTCTCCAACTTTAACATGAATTGAAATTATTGTCCCCGGCAGAGGAGATTTAATAAATCCAACACCTTTTGGTGCAGCCGGAGGAGCTGTTTTAATCATTACTCCATCGATATCTGTAGATGGGGTAGCGACTGAACGAACGAGTTTTGGAGTTTTGGACTGCTGAATTTTTTTATCAACTTCTACAGTGAATTTTTTACCGTTAACATTAACTTCGGCAACGTTGTCTTCAATTGTCATTATATCTACGTCATAAACATTTTCATTAATCTTCAATTTATATTTTCTCATTATGCACCTCTATCTTCTTGGATATTGTCTAAGTCCATAAATTTTTGAACTCCAGGGTGAATATGGACGAACGACTTTTTGAATTGTTAACACCATGTTTTCATAATCGCTGCTTGCCTGAAGATATAAATTCAGAGCAACACCTATTGCAGCAACTATTTCTTCTTCTGATTCGTTTTCAACTATTTGTTCTTCAATTTCCTGTTTTGCAGGAATTATAATCTCTTCACTATTTTTCTTTTTAAAGATGCCCATACTGCCTCCTACAATGGAATGTTTGAATGTTTTTTTGGAGGATTCACATCTTTCTTTGTGGCAAGAGACTGAAGAGCTCTGATAATTCTGAATCTGGTGTTGCGAGGTTCAATTACATCATCAATATAACCATAACGTGCAGCTACATAAGGATTGGCGAATTTTCTTTTGTATTCTTCTTCCTTCTCATTAATAAATTTAGTTTTTGCGTCGGCATCTTCAATTGCAGCAATCTCTCTTTGATTTAAAACTTCAACGGCGCCGCGAGGACCCATTACAGCGATTTCAGCCGTAGGCCAAGCGTAATTCAAATCACCTCGTAAATGTTTTGAACCCATAACATCGTAAGCGCCGCCATAAGCTTTTCGAAGTATTACAGTTACTTTCGGAACAGTAGCTTCTCCATATGCAAAAAGAAGTTTAGCACCGTGTAAAATTATTCCGCCATATTCCTGTGTTGTTCCCGGAAGAAATCCCGGAACATCAACTAGAGTTACAATTGGAATATTGAATGCATCACAGAAGCGAACAAAGCGTGCAGCCTTTCTTGAAGCATTTATATCTAATACTCCTGCAAGGTAATTTGGCTGGTTTGCGACAATACCTATCGGCATTCCATTCATCCTTGCGAAACCTGTTATAATATTTGGTGCAAAATGACGTGCGACTTCCATAAATTCATGGTAATCAGTTATAGCATGAATTACTTCTTTCATATCGTACGGTTTATTAGCACTCTCGGGAATTATTTCATTCAGCACATCTTCTAATCTATCAATCGGATCATCGCAGGGAGACAATGGTGGATCTTCCAAATTATTTTGAGGCAGGTAGCTGAGAAGTTTTCTTACTAACAAAATTCCTTCCTGTTCATCTTCTGCAACAAAATGTGTAGCACCTGATTTAGAACCATGAATCATCGCACCGCCAAGTTCTTCATCTGTTACAACTTCTCCAGTAACAGTTTTAACAACCTTTGGCCCGGTTACAAACATGTAGCTGGTATTTCTTGTCATTATAGTAAAATCAGTTAAGGCAGGGGAATAGACAGCGCCGCCAGCACATGGCCCGAAGATAGCGGAGATCTGTGGAACCACACCGCTTGCCATAATATTGCGTTGGAAAATATCAGCATAACCGCCAAGACTTTTAACTCCCTCCTGAATTCTTGCCCCGCCGCTGTCATTAATACCAATTACAGGAGCTCCAACTTTAGTTGCCTTATCCATTACCTTACAGATTTTCTGCGCATACATTTCAGAAAGTGAACCGCCGAAGACAGTAAAATCCTGTGAGAAAACGTAAACCAGTCTGCCATCAATTGTTCCATAACCAGTTATAACGCCATCGGAGAGAAATCTTTGTTTTTCCAGACCAAAATCATGAGTGCGGTGAGAAACGAACATATCAAATTCTTCAAAGCTGCCTTCGTCAAGAAGCATTTCAATTCTTTCTCGCGCGGTAAATTTACCTTTCTCATGCTGTGTCTGAATTTTTTGTTCGCCACCGCCGAGCTTAGCTTTTTGACGCATATTTAACAGTTCTTGAATTTTTTCTTGAATTAACATTAAACCTCCGTTTAGTGTAGAGTTAAGAATGCATAGTAATGAACAATTGTGTCATTCCACTTTTGCATGCTTGATGTTATTGTATCTATTTATTTTTCACAAAGTTCTGTTAAAACGCCTCCGGTAAATTTGGGATGCAGAAATGCGATGTTTAATCCTTCCGCCCCTTTGCGCGGCTGTTTATCTATCAATTGAATGCCTTTGGATTCTGCTTCTTTCAGAGATTCATCAATTTTGTTTACTGCAAATGCAAGGTGATGAATACCTTCTCCTTTTTTCTCTATAAATTTTCCGATTGGTCCTTCCGGTTCTGTTGATTCAAGCAATTCAATTTTAGTTTGACCAACCATAAAAAAAGCTGTCTTTACTTTTTGATCTTTGACTTCTTCGATTGAATAACATTTTAATCCGAGAACATTTTCATAATACTTAATCGATTCTTCTAAATTTTTAACTGCAATTCCAATATGCTCTATGTGTGATATTTCCATTTCTTCCTCTTTTAATTCTTCGTTTTCAATTATTGATTCTCAATTAAATAATTACTTGTTCTTTGTACTCTCCAAACACTTCTCGCATTGTATTGCAGATTTCTCCAATGCTGGCATAATTTTTAACAGCATCAAGAATGAAAGGCATAAGGTTGTTGTCACCCTGCGCTGCATCTTTTAAAGAAACCAACTTTGCTTTTACTTCTTCTGTATTTCTTTGTGAACGAACTTCATTTAAGAATTTAATCTGGTCCCGCTGAATGGTCTCATCAATTTTAAGGAGCCCTGTCGGTTCGGATTCTTTAATCTGGAATTTATTAACACCGACAACAATTCTTTCATTTCGTTCAACTTCCTGCTGAAAGCGGTAAGCGGATTTTTGTATTTCTGTCTGCATGTAGCCTGCTTCAATTGCACTTGGCGCGCCGCCCATAGAATCAACTTTGCTGATGTATTCAAGCGCTTCTTTTTCTATCTGGTCTGTTAATGATTCAACATAATATGAACCAGCAAGGGGATCGATTGTGTTTATGACGCCACTTTCGTGCGCAACTACCTGCTGTGTTCGAAGAGCAATTCGAACAGAATCTTCAGTTGGAAGTGCAAGTGCTTCATCGCGTGAATTTGTATGAAGACTCTGCGTACCGCCAAGCACTGCGGCAAGTGTCTGAATAGTAACGCGAATTATATTGTTATCGACCTGCTGAGCTGTTAATGTTGATCCTGCTGTTTGAGTATGAAAGCGAAGCATCATCGATTTTTCTTTTTTAGCACCAAATCTTTCCTTCATTATTTTTGCCCAGATTCTTCTTGCAGCTCTGTATTTAGCTACCTCTTCAAGCAAATCATTATGAGCATTAAAGAAAAATGATAGCTGACCTGCAAAAGCATCAACATCCAAACCGGCTTTAATTGCTGCATCTACATATGCAATACCATCTGCCAAAGTAAAACCAACTTCCTGGGCTGCAGTTGAACCTGCTTCACGAATATGATAACCCGAAATTGAAATTGTATTCCATTTAGGAACTTCTTTCGAACAGAATTCAAAAATGTTTGTAATCAAACGCATTGATGGTTTAGGAGGATAGATATATGTGCCGCGTGCAATGTATTCTTTTAAGATATCATTCTGAATTGTTCCTGAAATTTTATCTCTCGAGACACCCTGTTTCTCTGCAACAGCGATATACATTGCTAAAAGAACAGATGCCGGTGCATTTATTGTCATTGATGTAGAAACTTTATCGAGGGGAATTTTGTCGAAGAGAATTTCCATATCTGCCAGCGTATCAATTGCAACACCAACTTTGCCTACTTCACCAAGCGACATCGGATCATCGCTATCGTATCCTATCTGGGTTGGTAAATCAAATGCAACCGATAAACCGCTCTGTCCCTGATCAAGCAAATAACGATATCTTTCATTTGATTCTTTTGCGGTTCCAAACCCGGCATATTGTCTCATTGTCCAGAATCTTCCTCTGTACATTGTAGGCTGAACACCGCGTGTAAACGGAAAAGATCCTGGAAATCCTATTTTTTCGTTGTAATTATTTTCATCTATATCGAGTGGTGTATAAAGCGGATTAACCGGGTTAAATGATTGGGTAGTAAATTCTTTTTTCTGTTCAGGAATTTTTGCTGTTGATTTTAGATATGTATTATTATTCCAATTATTAAATGCCGACTGCACTTTTTCTTTAAGATCATTTGATGCCATTCTTTTCCTTTTAATCTAATTTAACATACTTTGAGGGCAAGTAACGTGCCGCGCTTTAATTTTATTATATGTTGTTTTTATTGTTTAGATGCATATTTAGACAAATTTTGTAAATAAGTCACTTAATCCGTTCTCAATTGTTGGAAACTTATTTTTGTTATTGAAAAAGGGAAAAAAATATTTTTTAGGATAAGACTTGACACAAGTGGTGATAAAAATCTATTTTTACGCCCACGTTTTGAATGTATTCCGCGGTAGCTCAATGGCAGAGCATGCGGCTGTTAACCGCAGGGTTGTAGGTTCGAGCCCTACCCGCGGAGCTCATAGGGACTGAGAAGCTTAAAATCTTCGTAAGTCCCTTTTTTTATATATGCTTGCATAGGTTCGCACCGAGTATCTTTCTGCAAATTTTCATTTAACAACAGAAAAGGTTTTTCTAACTGAATTTCAAGTTTTTTATCTAGTAATGACAGGTTCGCACCTACAATACTTAGAATACTTCTTTTTATTTCACTATTGCCACAATCAAATTTTTCTTTTACATCCTTCGTGAAGTTCAAAAAATCTATTGTTTGTTGGTTACTTCTTTCGATATCTGGTAATTTATTCAATGCTAACTCTAATGATTTTTTATCCTCAATTAATTCTTTTTTCTTTCGGTCATATTCCTCATCACTAATACTTTCATTTATTTTTAGATTTAATAATGTATCTAACTTCCTTTCGATGATCGAGAGCTCTCTTTTTTGATTAGTTCTAATTATACTAATGTTATCACCATCCATATCATTGCCAGATTTTATTGTATCAATAGCCCAGACAATAAACTCATCTGGTAATTCTAGGTTAGATAGGTGTTGACTTATCTGTTGTTCAAGATTTTTTACTTCTATTGTTTTTTGCGTGCAACTTGGATCTTTTCTTTTTGTGCACTGATAGTATATATACTCATGAACATTTCCATTCTTTTGTGTTTTATTTTTTTCTTCACCTGTAATCATTGCACCACATTCACCACATTTAATCATTCCTCTATAGGTCATTTCTTTAGTTCTAAATCTTCCTTTCAAACTTCTACCTAAAATACTTTGAACCAAATTAAACTCTTCCTTTGTTATCATAGGTTTGTGAAGCCCTTTATAAAAATTTCCACTTCCGATAGGATATTCATATTCACCAGTATAGAATATATTATTGAAAATGTAATAGATGCTATTGCGACTTAC
>DAIEQP010000026.1 GCA_027347805.1 Ignavibacteria bacterium
CTTCCTTTTTTGATCAAAATTATTAGGAGCCGAATTAGAATTGAGTAAAATAACCCACACACAAAGCCCGACAGCAAAATTATTTTTAAAAGATGGGACTATTTTCGAAGGAAAATTATTTGGTGCTCATCGTTCTGTTGCCGGTGAAGTTGTTTTCAATACAGGAATGGTTGGTTATCCTGAAACTTTAACCGATCCATCTTATAAAGGTCAGATTTTGGTAATGACCTACCCGCTAATTGGGAATTATGGAATTCCTGAAATGAATGCGATCGAACAACTCCAGAAACATTTTGAATCCGATAAAGTGCAAATTCAGGCACTTGTGGTTTCTGAAGAATCTGTGAATTACAGTCACTGGAATGCTTTTCAAAGTCTGGATGAATGGTTAAAAGAATTTGGCGTTCCCGGTTTATATGGAGTTGATACAAGACAGCTAACAAAAATTCTTCGCGAACACGGAACAATGCTGGGCAAAATTCAAATTGATAAACAAAAGATTGAATACTATAATCCTGATGTAGAGAATCTTATTTCAAAAGTAACTGTTCCCGAAGTTGAAGAACATGGCAAAGGAAAGAAAAGAATTCTTTTAATTGATTGCGGATGTAAAAAAAGTATTTTGCAAAATTTGATAGATAGAAAAGTATCCGTACTTCGCGTTCCTTATGATTACGATGTGAATAAAGAAAATTATGATGGTGTATTAATTTCTAATGGTCCCGGTAATCCAATTGTTTATAAACAGCTTGTTGAATCGGCAAAAAAATTAATTCAAAAACAGGTTCCCACTCTAGGAATTTGCATGGGGCATCAAATTCTTTCGCTTGCAGCCGGCGCTAAAACATATAAATTGAAATATGGCCATCGCAGCCAGAACCAGCCGGTTAAAGAAGTTGGCGGAACAAAATGTTTTGTAACTTCTCAGAATCATAGCTTTGCAGTAGATACAAAATCTCTTCCTCGCGGATATTTTCCATGGTTTGAAAATCTGAATGATTATTCTAACGAAGGAATGAGACATGAGAAGCTTCCATTCAGAAGCGTACAGTTTCACCCGGAAGCTGCGCCCGGACCGGTTGATACCGGATTCATCTTTGATGAATTTTTAAAGGATGTTAAATAAATTTTACCGCAACCTTTGGTTGCGTTTCTTTTAATAAGTAGAATCTTTTGCAACTAGACATATAGGTTAAACGAAAAATGAAATTCAAAAAAGTCTTGATTATTGGAAGCTCTGCATTAAAAATAGGTGAAGCCGGAGAATTTGATTATTCCGGTTCGCAGGCAATTAAAGCATTAAAAGAAGAAGGAATTTTTACTATTCTTATTAATCCGAATATTGCTACAATTCAAACTTCGGATTATCTCGCCGATAAAGTTTATTTGCTTCCAATCAATACAAATTATGTAGAAAAAATCATTGCAAAAGAAAAACCGGATGGAATTATTCTTGGTTTCGGCGGCCAGACTGCTCTTAACTGCGGACTCGCTTTACACCGGGAAGGAATTCTAAAAAAATATAACGTAAAAGTTCTTGGAACACAGATCGAAGCAATTGAAAACACAGAAGACAGACAATTATTCTGCAATAAACTTTCAGAGATTGATGTAAAATTTCCTCAGAGCAAAGCAGTCACATCTGTTGAACAGGCAATTGCTTTTGCCGAAAAGATCGGCTTTCCTGTAATTATAAGAATCGCATATGCACTTGGTGGATTGGGATCCGGTGTATGCCGCAATAAATCTGAAGTGAAAAAATTAGCATCAAAAGCTCTTAATTATTCCGCCCAAATTTTGGTTGAAGAATATCTTGAAGGCTGGAAAGAAATTGAATACGAAGTTGTTCGCGATAAATATGATAATTGTATAACTGTCTGCAATATGGAAAATATTGATCCAATGGGAATTCACACTGGAGAAAGTATTGTTGTTGCGCCAAGCCAGACTTTATCGAACAATGAATACCACATGCTTCGTGAAATTGCTATAAAAACAATCCGCCATTTGGGAATTGTTGGTGAATGTAATATTCAATATGCACTCGATGCAAACTCTCAAGATTATAGAGTTATTGAAGTTAATGCACGTTTATCAAGAAGCTCTGCACTTGCATCAAAAGCAACGGGTTACCCGCTTGCATTTGTAGCAGCAAAACTTGCACTTGGATACGGTTTATTCGAGCTTGAAAATTCAATTACAAAAACCACAAAAGCATTTTTTGAACCTGCACTTGATTACATAGTTGTAAAAGTACCCCGATGGGATTTGAAAAAATTCCGTCTGGTAAAACGCAAACTTGGATCTTCGATGAAGTCTGTTGGCGAAGTTATGGCTATTGGAAGAAAATTCGAAGAAGCCATTCAGAAAGCAATGAGAATGCTTGATATCGGTGTTGAAGGATTAACTGCAAGCAGAACAAAAGTTGAATTCGATGAATTAAAAGAAGCGCTTGAAAACCCAACTGAAGAAAGAATGTTTGCTGTTGTGCAGGCTCTGAAACAGGGTTATTCTGTTGACTGGGTTCATTCGTTAACACATATAAATAAATGGTTCTTATATAAAATTCAGAATATCGTTGAGATAGAAAAAAATATCGCGGTGACAAAAGGTAAACTAACACCGGAATTAATTCTTCACGCAAAACAACACGGATTTTCAGACCGCCAGATTGCGAATGTAATTGGAAAAGACGCGCACGATATTTACTTACTCAGAGAAAAACATGGCATTCATCCATTTGTTGAACACATTGATACTCTGGCAGCAGAATATCCCGCTCACACAAATTATCTTTACCTAAGTTATAATTCCTCTTCTCATGATTTTGATTTTAAACTTAAGAATTCAATAATGATTTTGGGAAGCGGTCCATATCGAATTGGAAGTTCGGTTGAATTTGACTGGTGCTGTGTTAATACAGGCAAAACACTTCGCGAGAACGGATACAAAACTGTAATGGTAAATTGCAATCCTGAAACAGTAAGCACAGATTATGATGAAAGTGATGCACTCTTCTTTGAAGAATTAACAACAGAAACCATTTGGGAAATTTACAGAATCATAAAGGCAAAAGGTGTTATTGTTTCGATGGGCGGCCAGACACCAAACAACCTTGCATTAAAACTTGCGAAAGTTGGAATTAAAATTCTTGGCACATCCCCCGAGTCAATTGATAAAGCTGAAAACAGAAGCAAATTTTCTGCAATGCTGGATGAACTTGAAATCGGCCAGCCGCAATGGAGCAATCTTAATACACTGAAAGATGCGCTCAAATTTGCTAACCAAGTTGGATACCCTGTTTTGGTTCGCCCTTCATATGTCTTAAGCGGTGCGGCTATGGCAATTGCAACTGACGATTTTGAATTAACACGTTTTCTTCAAAAAGCAGTTGATGTTTCTCCCGAACATCCGGTTGTAATTTCCAAATTTCTTGTTAACGCAAAAGAACTTGAGTTCGATGCTGTTGCACAAAACGGGAAAATTGTCTGTTCTGCAATTTCTGAACATGTAGAAAATGCAGGCGTTCACTCAGGCGACGCAACTCTTGTATTACCAGCTCAACGTACATATCTCGAAACAATGAGACAGATCAAAGAATTTTCTTCAGCGATTGCAAAATCGCTTAACATAAATGGTCCCTTCAATATTCAGTTCCTTGCAAAAGACAATAAAGTAAAAGTTATCGAATGTAATCTGCGTGCATCTAGAAGTTTTCCATTTGTTTCAAAAACATTAAAAAGAAATTTTATAGAGATTGCTGCAAAAGTTATAGTTGGGCAAAAAGTTGAACCGCTCGATGATAACACTCTTAACTTGGATTATGTAGGCGTTAAAGCTCCCGAGTTTTCATTTACAAGATTGGAAGGTGCAGATCCGACCACTGGAGTAGAAATGGCTTCTACAGGTGAAGTTGCATGTATCGGTGAAGATTTTGACGAAGCATTCTTAAAATCACTAACATCGGTTGGCTATAAATTCCCGATAAAATCAATTTTGATTTCTTCAGGAACAATTGAATCTAAATCTGAATTACTTGAACCGATGAGACTACTTTCTAATCATGGAATAAAGTTTTATGCTACGGCCGGAACAGCAAAGTTTATGCACAGCAACAATATTCCTGTAGAACATATCGATTGGCCTTCTAGCAATGGAAATTCTAACGCAGTTGAATTAATTAAATCGAAGTCGGTTGATTTGGTAATTAATATTCCCAAAAATTTTAAGGAAGAAGAGCTTACAAATGATTATCTGATTAGAAGAACTGCGGTTGATTACAAAATTCCTTTGATAACAAACCGCCAGCTTGCTATGCGATTGGCTGAGGCGTTGGTTAATAAAGACCCGCTTAATCTTGAAGTCAAAAGCTGGGATGAATACTAAGATTAATTACAGAGAAGTTAGTACATGAAATCTAAAAACTTCTTATTTTAAAGATGATAAAATACTGGTTCTATACAATTGGAATCGATGGGGAAACCAAAAATATTAGTTGTTGAAGATGATCATGAAAATCAAAAATTTCTGAGAATTCTTCTAAGGAAATATTTCGATGTAGAAGTCTCCGATAACGCGGAAGAATCTTATTCGTTACTTCAAAAAAACTCGTACGATATAATCCTAATGGATATTTCTATACGAGGAAGAAAAGATGGACTTGAGTTTACAAAGGAATTAAAATCCGACTCACTTTTTAAAGACATTCCTGTAGTAGGGCTTTCAGCTCACGCATTCCCAAGAGATAAAGATAACGCATATAAAGCTGGTGTTGATTTGTTTTTTACAAAACCCGTAGACGCCAATTATCTTTTAGAAAAACTAGTTGAGATTTCTAATACTTCAAGGCAGTAATTCAATTAGTTTGGTAACATTTTTCCACTTTTTTCGTCTAATCATATGAATCATTTATGGAGTTACCATGTTTAAAAAATATTTATTGATCTTTGTATTATCTATACTTGCTTCTTCTTCATATTTATTTGCCCAGGAAAAGGATTCAACCGATTTTGATAATGAAGAGGAATGGAACCATAGCCATTGGTGGAATAATTGGGAAGATAACGATTGGTTTGATTGGGAATTTAAAGGAACGCCTTTTGTTGAATTGAACTATGGATTAGCAAATTTAAAGCAGAAAAATATGGTTCAGGATTTTGCCGACCTGGGAAATGGAGAATTAAAACTCGGTTACTCAAGCAGAAAAAATTATTCGAATGAAAAAGTAATTGAGTTTAGTGATAAATATTTCTTCATAGCAAGAAGTGGTTCAGATATGGAATCAACAACTGCTAAAGTAACCGAGCTTCGTTCAAGAATGTGGCAATTTGGGTTTGCAAAAAGGAAAGGTTACGGATATAAGCTGGGCTCTTTTTATGTACTGCCATACAATTCAGAAGGTATAATGTGGTCTCGTTTGCAAATGACTGATTATCCGCCTTCAATATTCACAACTCAGTATCCGCCTTCACAAGCGCAAATTAATGCAATGATGGATCGAGAAATTATTGATAGATACGATGAAGAATTTCGTTTCGGCACATTTTCGGAAAGCGGAATTAATTTTGATATAGCATCAACAATAGGGATAAATGCCGGGTATGAAACAGGAGTTGTATTTCCAAGATTTTTATTCTGGAAACATGCCGGAAGCTGGATTATACATGAAGCCGGTATGGGTTTATTAAATAAATTTATTGAGGAGGTTGCAGATTCTTCTCCGTTATCAGTTCCTCTAGTTAATTTTATTTTGAAAGGCGCTTATAATTATGCTTTTTATTCTTTACAAAAAGATAAAATGAACTGGCCATTCGATACTGAAACACCTCTTACTTTCGAAACAATAAAACTGGGTATTACGTTTACATTCTAAAATGATTTCGGCTTTCTCAAAAACAAATTTTTGAGAAAGCCCATTTTCTTCATGATTATATCAAATGCTGTTACAAACTAAAAATGTGTGATTGATAAGGTTTCAATTCAACATACAGTCCCAGTCTATAAATTTCCTCGGCAGAACGATTGTAAGCAACATCGTTTAACAAATCCAGTAAAATAAACTCTTCTACGTAACCAACAACATCCAACATTAACCTGCATGTAGAAGTTGAGGAGGAGTAATTAACTACAACTATTCTCCTTTCGCTTCCGAATCTTAATTCCCATGCAAGAATATTATTGAACGATAAATTGTTTTCCCAGCTTGGATTAACTTTTAAAAGTTTCCAGTCGCCCGATTTGAAAATTCTTTGTGAAGTTATAGTCAAAAGTTTTTTGTAGAATTTTTGCAGATCCTCATTAACAGTTTCTTGGGGCTCTCTTCCCAGCTGCAAAGGAAGCTTAATTTTTCTTCCTTCAAATTGTCCATCATTGTAAAACCGTGCGCCGGGAATTGTAGAAATAATAATTGCAGCCGCTTTTGATTTTTCCTTTCCAAATTCCACAACCGCTCTTTCCTCATCATGATTTTCGAGAAACCTTAATGATCTCAACTGATAATTCATTTCCGCAAGCAAATGATCATGGATTTCTTTAGCTGAGGACTGTTTCAGCCTGTCTGTTAATCTTTTGTCGTATGTATAATCAAAACCCTGCTGCTGAAGGGACCACTCAAGATCCCAATAAGATTCAGCTATAAATAAAAAATCGTTTCTGATTTTTTTAACGCCTGTTATAGCTTCCTGCCAAAATTCCGTTTGCATTTCAGTTTTACAATATCCATTAATTACCCCTGCCCAGGTATTTTTGAATACATTATTTAGTATGAGCATCGCCATATCGCATCGAACACCATCACAAATTTTCGAAATATCTTTTAAGGTTTGAATCATGAAATGACGGGCAGTACGGCTGCAGTAATTAATCTGAATAGTATCCTGCCAGGCAGAAAAAAATGGATCTCTTCCGTGTGCAAAATACTTCTGCTCATCAATTTCGGGATGGAAATAAGTATGCTGTTCATTTTTATAAATTAATTCATCAACTTCCAAAAATATTTCACGATTCGATTTTAACATTGAAGTATCGGCACTAAAATGATTTGGAATAAAATCCAGAATTACCTTTAAACCAATAGAATTCAGCGTATTCCGGACAGAGGTAAATTCATCAGCGGTTGCTATAGAGGGATTTATATCATAACTATCAATTGAATATGGTGAACCAATTATATCATCTCTCGACCAATCTCTCAATGCTTTGGAATAACTTTTTTGCAATCCGTCTTCAAAACAATATTTATTAATTGTAGTTGGGCAGGTTTTCCATATACCCATCAGCCACACATAATCGATTCCTAACTCTTTAAGACTTTTCCAGTATTCGAGCGGAACATCAATTAATCTAGCTTTTTTTTCGTTAGTGTTGAATCTGTTAATCCAAATGCGTGTGTTAATTTCGTAAAAAGAAGGATAGTTAAACATGTTTACCAGTCAAATTCATTTTTTGATTTTAAACCTAGCAAAGATTTTTTATCATCCTGAAGTTCTTTGTTTCGTTTAAGTAATTCTATGTGAAGTCTTTCGTCTTTAGATTCTGCTATAAGCAAATTATTCTTTTTAATTTCATCCTCAATCTGAAAAACATGAAAACTCCTAACCGTTTCCATCGCGTGCTCATATGTATCTTTTTCTATTCTGCCGTTGTAAGAAAGTTCATCCCAGTTTTTACTGATAACATGATCACTAAGTTCAAGTTTTAAAATAAATGATCTCAATTCTTTACTATCAATTTTTTCAATCAGATCTGCGGGCGATATTTTTTCTTCGTCAAGACCGCTATGAACAATTTCAGCAAGTTTTCTAAAATCCATATTATTAAAACTTTCAATCGCCACATTATCAAAAATATATGTGACAATTTTTTCTTCTCCGCTAAACAGTAAGCGGATCAATTCTTTTTCATATGGATTTTCAGTTTGTTGTTTTACTGATAAAGGTAAACTTAAATTTTTATCCTGAGCTTCTACTCTAACTGCCTGGCGATTAACCTGGGTAATCTCTTTTTCTTTCGAATGATATAGAACTGTGTTTAATTCCGATTCAATTAATTTTTCTCTAAGACCAAATTTTTTTGATATAGTCTTCATTAAAAGATTACGTTTTAGTTCATCACTAACAAGGGCAAGAGTTCTTACAAGTTCTCTAATTGCTTTAGTCATTTGAGCCGGATCTTCAAACATTCCCTGCTGTTCAAATTGAGAAGTCTGATATTCCAGAAAATTTTGAGCGCGGGCGATTTCTTCATCAAACTGCTCTTTTCCAAAATTATTTATGAATGAGTCCGGGTCTTCCCCTTTAGGAAGTGTAATAACTTTAACTTCAAAATCCTGTTTTAATAAAATTTCAATACTTCGCAGAGCTGCTTTCTGACCTGCAGAATCAGCATCAAATAAAACCAAAATATTTTTTGTAAATCTGGATAGCAATTGAACCTGTTCATCAGTTAACGAAGTTCCCGATGAAGCAACAACATTTTTCACTCCAGCTTGAAATAGAGAAACCAAATCCATGTAGCCTTCAACCAGAATTGCCTTATCAAGTTTTCTTATTTCATCCTTTGAATGAAACAATCCGTATAGCGAACGTCTCTTGGAATAAACCGGCGACTCGGGAGAATTTAAATATTTTGCAACATTATCCTGATTTTCAAACACACGGCCGCCAAATGCAATAACCCGTCCATTTGGAGAAAAAATAGGGAAAATAATTCTAGCACGGAATTTATCGTACAATTCATTTTTATCGTTCAGATCAATTAATCCCAGTTGCTTGGCTTTGTTTAGATCAATATTATTTGATTTGGCATGATTCAGAAAATTATTCCATCCATGCGGGGCAAAACCAATTCCAAATGTTCTTTGTGTCTGAGGTTTCAACTTTCTTCTTTTCAAATATTCTCTTGCTTCTTCGCCATCATTATTTTTGAGGAGACAATCGGAAAAAAATCTTGCCGCGAATGTGTTGATTTCGAAATAAACCTCAAGTTCATTTTGCTGATCGGATGGTGATGAATCATATTCAATTTTAATTCCCAGATGATCGGCAACTTCTTCAATTGCTTCTACAAATGAAATGTTTTTGAATTCCATTAAAAATTTAAAAACCTTCCCGCCGTTTCCGCAGCCAAAACAATGATAAATCTGCTTGTCTTCGCTTACAGTAAATGAGGGCGTTTTTTCCTGATGAAAAGGACATGAACCAATAAAGTTTTTTCCCCGTTTCTTTAATTGTACATATCCCGAAATGATATCAACAATATCTGCCGAATTTCTTATTTCATCTATTTTCTGTTCTGCAATGCGCATTTAATAACTTTGAGATTTCCTGTTCAAACTTATAACGAAATTATATATTTTACTAAAGAATCTAAACCAGATGAAAATTGCCGGTTCATTTTAATCTTTGTAATTTTGTTTCAGATAAAGTATGATGACTAATAACTACAAAAACCGAAGCGTTCTCCTCTTTCTTCCCGCAATTGATTTTAATGAGCAGGAATTTCTAATTGTATCCAATTCATTAAAAAATGCCGGGATTAAAATTTTTATTGTTAGCGACTCAGCTTCGATATGTATTGGTTCAAACGGTTTAAAAGTTAAAAATGAAATCCAGCTTTATAATGTTCATGAAAATAATTTTGGCGGTATTATTATAATTGGTGGTAAGGGCACCCGAAATTACTGGAACAATCAATCCCTTCATTCAATTGCGAAGAAATTTGTTCAAAACAAAAAACCGGTGGGGGCTATTTGCAGCGCACCAATTATTTTGGCAAAAGCAGGTTTAATTAAATCTGCCGCTACATGTTACAACGACGATATTAAAGAACTTGAGCGTGAGGGAGTTCAGTATAAAGATTTTCCGGTTTACTCAGAGAATAAAATAATAACCGGTAAGGATCCTGTTTCGTCTGACGAATTTATTAAAACATTTCTGTACGAACTTTCTAAAAATTAAAACTGACACGAACTTATCTGACCGTCAAATTGTTTAGATAGAAATAAAAATCAATTAAATGCCTAATTCCAGATCAAATAAATATTGCAACAGTTTAACAGAATATTCGCGATATAAAACCCGCGAGGTTTTTGTTGGCGATATTCCTTTGGGAAATAAAAACCCGATAAGAATTCAATCGATGACCACAACCGACACAATGAATACGATTGGAACTGTTGAGCAAACAATCAGAATGGTTAAATCAGGATGCGACTATGTACGCATTACCGCACCAAGTTTGAATGAAGCCGAAAATCTTAAAAACATAAAATATGAACTTCGAAAACAAGGTTACAATACGCCATTAATCGCAGATATTCATTTCACACCTAATGCTGCCGAATTAGCTGCTAGAATAGTTGAAAAGGTTAGAGTGAACCCTGGTAATTATGTTGATAAGAAAAAATTCCAAACACTGGAATATACCGACCAGCAGTACCGGGAGGAACTTGAAAGAATAAGGGAACGGTTTCTTCCGCTTGTAAAAATTTGCAAAGAGTACGGAACAGCAATGCGGATAGGAACTAATCATGGTTCATTATCGGATAGAATTATGAGCCGCTATGGCGATACGCCGCTTGGAATGGTGGAATCAGCGTTAGAATTTTTACGAATCTGTGAAGATGAAAACTACCACAATATTGTTCTTTCTATGAAGGCAAGCAACACACAGGTGATGGTTCAGGCTTACCGGTTACTTATAAACAAAATGGAAGCCGAAGGAATGAATTACCCGCTACATCTTGGAGTTACTGAGGCAGGTGACGGTGAAGATGGCAGAATAAAATCTGCAGTTGGTATTGGTTCACTTTTGGAAGATGGAATTGGTGATACTATTAGAGTATCATTAACAGAACCGCCGGAATTTGAAGCTCCAGTTGCAATTTCACTTGTTAAAAGATATTCAAACAGAGATAAACACAAATCAATAAAAGAAATAAACGGCTCTCCTATCGATCCCTTTAATTACAATAAAAGAGAATCATTTGAAGTTGCCGGTATTGGGGGAACGACTGTTCCAAAAGTTTTTGCTGATTTCTCCGGAGAAAATAAAATAACAAAAAAAATATTTGAAGAAATCGGTTATAAGTATGATTCCCAAACTGATAAATGGCTTATTGCCGAAACTGCGAGTGATTTACTCTATCTTCAAAATAGTGATTTAGATTTTGAACCACCGGGTAGTCTAAAGATTGTTTACGACTATGAGAAGTGGAAAACAACAGACAATAGATCAACCTGTTTCCCCTTCTTTTCATCATTAAATAATTTTCTTGATGCAAAAGAAAAATCACCATTTCTGAATTTAATAGAGATATCAATTAACGATATTTTTTCAGATCAACTGGAATTAATTGCAAATAATAAAACCGTTGTCTTCGAACTTGTAACTGATAATATTCACGCAACAAGCGAACAGCGAAGAGTTTTCTTTGAATTGATAAACAAAAAAATAAAAAACCCGGTAATTATTAGAAGAAAATTCAACGATCTCGACGAAGAAACATTTCAACTTTATAGTGCAACAGATTTAGGTGCATTATTGATTGACGGTCTTGGTGATGGCATTTGTATAAGCGGAACTGATATTTCAAAAAAGGAATTTGCTAAAAATTTAATCAATAGAACTTCTTTTGGAATTCTTCAGGCTTGCCGAACCAGAATTTCCAAAACAGAATATATAGCCTGCCCATCTTGCGGAAGAACATTGTTTGATCTTGTTGAGATTACAAATAAAATACGTAAACGGACCGAACATCTTAAAGGAGTAAAAATTGCTATAATGGGCTGCATTGTTAATGGGCCTGGAGAAATGGCTGATGCTGATTATGGCTACGTTGGCTCGGGAATAGGGAAAATTACCCTTTATCGTGGAAAAGAGGTAGTAAAAAAGGGGATTAATTCAGAAAATGCCCTTGATGAATTAATTAATTTAATTAAAGATGACGGGTGCTGGTTTGAACCGGTTAAAAACTAAATTAAACTTCCCTTGAAGTTAAGGAGATTGATTTATATATTTTGGGTAAGTTTATGAGAATATTACAAAACAAATCATCGATAAAACTCAAAGATCGCTCTATATAGGATTTTAGTATAGATGCACTCCCTAATTTACAAGGAGTGCATTTTTTTTATATGACAGCCGCAGATTTGACAAAATATCTGGAAGACTGGGCACCACCCGGCTCCGCATGGGAAAGAGACAATGTAGGACTTCAAATTGGCTCCGGTGCGGGAAAAATTAAAAACATATTGCTCTGCCTGGAGCTAAATGAAAAAGTTCTTAACGAAGCTCTTCAAAAAAATTGCAATTTTATCTTCACTCATCACCCTTTGATTTTCAATCCAATTAAAAGATTAGATACCGAAAAAGATTCCCAAGCACGACTTATAGAAGCCATTATTAAAAACAATTTGATAGTTTATTCCGCTCATACAAATTTGGATTTTACCAAAGACGGAGTTTCGTTTGAGCTTGCTCGCATTTTAAAGCTTAAAAATATCAGGTTCCTTGAAAACGAAGAGAGTAATCAATTTAAAGTTGTTATTTATGTGCCGGCCGATAATGTTGAAGATATTTCAACAGCAATATTTGATGCTGGAGCCGGTTTAATTGGAGAATATAATTCCTGCAGTTTTAGAACAAATGGAACCGGAACATTTAAGGGTTCAAAAAATTCAAATCCTGTAATTGGTAAAAAAGAATTACTTGAAACTGTTGATGAGATCCGGCTTGAAGCAATTGTTGATGCATGGAACTTGAAAAAGGTATTAAACGCAATTTCTAAAAACCATCCGTATGAAGAGCCGGCTTTTGATGTAATACCACTGAAAAACAAAAATGTTAATTACGGTGCCGGTGCAATAGGCGAACTTGACATAGAAATGACTGAAAAAGTTTTTCTTTCACATGTTGCAAAATGTCTGCGGATAAAAAATTTCAAATATTCTGACGGCAGAGGCAAAAAAATTAAAAAAGTAGCGGTATGCGGCGGAAGCGGATCGGAGTTGCTCAAAATTGCAATCTCCAGCGGAGCAGATGCGTTCATAACAGCAGATATAAAATATCACACCTATCACGATGCACAGGACCGGATATTGTTAATAGATGCAGGGCATTTTGAAACTGAAATTTTTGCAATGAATTCTGTTGAGAAAAAAATAAAAAAATTTTTAGATGATGAACTTGAAGATCGAATAAAAGTTTTTCAGTACTCAGGTTCTACAAACCCAATAAAGTTTTATAAACAATAAGGAGTTAGAATTGATAGACAGACTTTCAACACTGTTTGAGCTGCAGTTGATAGATAATCAACTTGATGAGCTTGAAGAATTACGCGGTGATTTGCCGGCTGCTGTGAATGAACTTAAATCACAAATCAAGGCATTTGAAGATCAGGTTGAGGCGAAAGAAACTGAGAAAAAAGCTTCAGTCGAAAAGCGTAAACAAAACGATGATGACGTTGACCGCTTAAAGACAAACCTGAAAAAATTTAAAGCTCAACTCTATCAGGTTAGAAACAATAAAGAGTATGATGCATTAACGAAAGAAATTGATCATGCTGAAGAGCAAATTTCTAAACTTGATGCTGAAACATCTGCGCTTGAAGATCTGATTGACAAGCTCAAAAAAGAAATCAAAGAAGTTCAGCCGCAAATTGATAAGCTGACGGATGAATTAAAAGAAAAAGA
>DAIEQP010000417.1 GCA_027347805.1 Ignavibacteria bacterium
TTATAGATTGTCTTGGCGTTTTATTTATAACAACAATTTTATTAGAAAAATCACGCGGAATAGAAAGTCCTTCCAGGAAATTAGTTCTCTTATTATATTTTATAACACGAGTTTTCTCAACTGAACTAGATGACAACAAATAAATTCCCGGTTCAATCTTAAAATCCGTCCCGTTCGCGCGAAACATTTCTTTGTTTAGTGAAAGCGGGTTAATTTCAAAATCTTTACCAAGATTTGAAATATTAACAGAAATCTTTCTTTCATTCCAAAATAATTTAGAAACCTGCCGCGTCATACTCGTCTGTTCAAATGGATCTTTCAGCCATATTGCATCAGGATAAACTTCCATCCGCCATATTCCATCTTCAACTTTATCAAAAAAGTATGCGCCAGTTCCATCATAATTTATTACCGGAGAGTTTCCAACTCCTGCAACATGAGAAAGCTTTGAAATATTTTTAGGTGATGTATTTGTATTGTTTGAATAATAAAATGATGTATCACAATTCATTCGGCTTAAATTTTCTATTCCATCTACACTGAATTCATTGAAAATATTATTTGCCGGGTAATCACCGAATGATTGGTTTCGTTTTACTGAATGAAAAACTTTTGAAGCAATCATTAGGCTGATTGCTTTTGAAGGAGTATAAAGAAGATTCAAATAATGTGTCGGGTATTCTGTGTTGCTCCATGCAATTTGCGAAGGATCGTAAGCAAACATTGCTGCAAACTGCATTCCGGCTTCTCTGTAACTTCTCGCCATTGCTGGATACATATAAGAAGCGCCAATATCAGCTGCATCAAATTCATAAACCATTTTTGCTTTCTTATTAAACCCGGAAATACCCTCAGACGGAATTAAATATTTGTTCACGTTGATCAAATAATTACCATTCAACATTTTATTATGCACAAGTCCTGTTGGATACCATTGAAATGAAATCCCTTGAGCTTTTGATTTACCAACAGCATTTGCCTGTCTTGCGCTCCAATTTTCACTTATATTGTAAAATATAGGCTTGGTAAGACCGGCATTTCTTAGCACGTCATACATTTCATTTATGTAATCGGTAACCTGCTGTTCATTGTTTGGATGTTTAGGTTCGTTAACAATTTCAATAGCAATTACTGAAGGATCATCTCTGTATGAATATTTTGTGTAAGGATTAACATGATTAATAAACTGCTGTAAATAATTTCTCTGAGCTTTCCTTGCATCTTCTTTTGTTATTAAATCAACTTTAGAATAGATGTGAGAAAAACCAGGTGTTTCAACATCCGGTTCAGGCCAGCCGGTTGCCCACCACGCAATTGGTGTGATTATCGATTTAATTCCATTTTCATCAAGTTTTGAAACGAGATAATCAAACAGATCAAGATGCTCATTTAATAAAAGATTCCCATTGCGGTCTGAAATTTCTCTATCCCAAACATGAACACGAAATGCATCTAAGCCCAGACGAACCATTTGCGCAACATCTAGATCAATTGCTTTCTTAAGATCAACTCCAAGTTTTTTATGAGCACGATAAGCATAAGCAAAAGGAGTTGTGTAGTTAACACCGAACAAACTTACTTCTTCATTTGAATTCTTCCACCGGAGGACTCCATTATCATCAACAAATACTTCTGTTTGTTTAAATGAATTTGATTGCGCGTCTGCAACAGAAAAAGCGATTATTAATAAAAGCAAGATGTGTCTAATTAGTTTCATCCTAATCTTCCAAATTTTTATTAAAGAATTATATGATGTGATTATTTCATCAAGACGATTTTTTTTGTCTCAGCATAATTCTGTGAAATCATTCTACAAAAATATATTCCGCTTGGCCACTGAAAGGTGTTAGTTGATAGTTGATAGCTATAAACTCCAGACTGTTTATTTTCATCAACTATTGTTGCTACTTCTCTTCCAATCATATCATACACTTTTAATGAAACATAACCGTATGAAGGCAACTGAAAGGTGATAATTGTGCTTGGATTAAATGGATTTGGATAGACATCAAAAGAGTATTTTGCGGCAATCTTTTCATATTTAACTGCAACCGGATTCGCTTCTTTAAAAGCATCCATCGCAATTGTAGGCTGCTTTGTAACAGGATCCCACGCACCTAGAGAATAATTCTGCCAATTGTAGCTTTGAGGTTCCCAATAAAAAACTCCCAATCCGCCAATAGATTTAGTTTTTGTTAATAAATCAGCGAGATAATTTCTTGCCTCAACAGCCTGATCATATTGATACCCGGCTTCGCAAACAATTACTTTAGTATTATATCTTGCAATCATATCCTGCATATTAGTGAGAGCCAAACTATTATCTGTTGCCCATGGAAGATTTGCCCATTTAGGATATACCGACATTCCAATTACATCCCATTTGGCACCATTATTTTTCAGACCATCAAACATCCATCTATATAAAGAGTTATCGTGGCCATTAGAAAGATGAACAACAACTTGAATTGAGTTATCGACTGCTTTAGCAGCATTATATCCGCTTTTTACAAGTGCTGCGAAATTGCCCATGGATACTGAAGCTTTCCCCTCTTCCCAAAGCATTCCATTGTTTGTTTCATTTCCAATCTGAATCCACTTTGGAATAACACCAATCTTTTTAAGCGTATCAAGAACGTTGTAAACATGATTATAAACATCTGTCTGTAATTGAGTAATTGAGTGAGCTGCCCATGCAGCGGGTTTTGCCTGCTTACCAGGATCCGCCCAATTATCACTCATATGGAAATCGATCATTACATCGAAGCCCTTGCTCTTTGCACGTGATGCCATATAAACAACATCTTTTTTGTTGTTAAAATCATTTGCTGGATTAACCCAAATTCTAAACCTCAGTGCATTAATTCCTTTGCTCTTCAAAATATCCAAGCAATCTTTTTGATTCCCAGAATTATCTTTAAATACATATCCCCAGTACTCCATTTGAGATAACCAGCTAACATCTGCACCGTAAGCAAATTGTGGAAATATTTCACGCGGCTGGATAAATAGAAGAGAAAATATAATAACTATTAATGGGGTTGAGATTAAGGGAAATTTCTTATTCTTCATTTCATTTTACCATTAATTAAAATAATACTATCACTTTTTAATTTGATGTGTTGTATGACTTGTTTTTACTCAAACAGAGAATTTGCGACACGATGAAAAACTATAAATAACCTTTTTGAGAAGCAAATTTATTGATGCATCGTGTTGCCCCCGGAATTTTTGGTTTTGTTTGTTTGAGTCAGCAAAAAACAAGTAAAAAAAACCTGCATCAGCAGGTTTATGTTTTCTAAAATATTTCGATTCTTCAATTAATTTTTTCCGAAGAATAATTTCATGGGTCTCCAAGCTCTTTTGGCCCATGCAGCCTCATTATGTTCTGCTAACTTTTCAATGTAAACATCAAAATCTTTTCCCTCAATATATCCTTTTGCTTTAAGTACTCTTATCATCTCATCAACGCCGGGTTGAAGGACTGTTTCTAAGCCGATTCCCCCATTATCAATATATATTGTTAAGTCTTTCTTATTTGAATTATCCTTCTCTACAACCTCAGTATATGCAAAACCCTGAAACTTAAATGCAGGAGAAAAACATGCTGCTTTTGAAAATACATTGGGATAATCCCAGGCAAAAATCATCGAAATTAATCCGCCCATTGAAGAACCGCCCACTGCTGTATTTTTTGCATCGGTTAAAGTTCTATAGTGTGAATCAATAAATGGTTTTATTTTTTCTACAACAAGACGTTCATAAAGTTTTCCTAATGGCGTATTATTGTATTCTGCTGCCCTATTATCCGTATTGTTTATACCGACAATAATAAAAGGTTCAACGTCTCCATTTTTAATCAAGCTGTCCGCGGTTTCATCAACCTGCCAATCAATAAATGTATTGGAAGTTCTTGGGTCAATCAAATTTTGTCCATCATGCATATAAAAAACCGGAAAATGTTTTTCTCTCTGCTCATCATAATTTGGAGGAAGCCAAACAAATATATCGCGGGGTTTTAATCCATCAATAATGAATCCTTTATGATAAAATACCTTTCCAGTTACCTGACCTTTAACTTTGATATCAGCATTATCACGCCAGTTTAATATTGTTGCATTAACAGTTGTATCATGAATCGGTGTGACAACTGTATTACGGGGAATAGTTGAATCCTGCCCAAGTGCTTCTGTTGCCCAGCTACCTTTAGTAAATTTGAATTCAAGTCGACTGCCTTTTTTAACATTAATAGTGATACTCCATATTTTATTGTATTTATTCTCCAATTGAATTTTGTTAGGCTGCCAATTGCCGAGAGCTGCAATATTTCCGGATACATAAATTTTAGATGTATCGTTAAGCGAAGGAGCCGAAACATTCAAGGTAACTTTAACTAACTCTTGAGAAAAGAGAATAGAAGAAACCGCAAGTAACATATAAACAATTATTTTTTTCACTTTCAATCTCCATCCATAATTTTATTAATGCTGGACAACTTTTAATACTTCATACTATTTCTTAACATCAATAAAACTGACTAAAACTATTTTCACACATTATTAAGATATTCTTCAATATCATTTTTCGTTTTGTATTTCAATGACAAATTACTTCTTTACGATTATCAAGCCAAGTTGATTTATTAGATTGGTTATTTTTCTATAAATATTTTGTGATTTAATTTCATTAATCAAATCCATCAATCTATTATTTGTAGTTGAGAAGATTAAAACAATTGTCTTTGCAATAGATAAAACCCGATGATGATGATCAGTAATGATATTATTATAAATATAATAGGTCGTAATTTCTTCAATTGCCACCTCTATTAATTTTTTATTTCTGATTGGTTAAAGTAAAAGTGAATTTATTTTCGTTACCAGCACCAGAGTTTATCCACAATTCGCCCCCATTTTTTTTAACAAACTCTTTGACTAAAACTAAACTGAGTCCTGTAGAATCTTCATTTTCAATTTCTTTGGAAAACCTACTTATATTATCATTCAATAAAATGTTTTTTTCATATTCTGTTATTTGACCACCAGTGTATTGAAAACATATTTTTATTGTGTTAGCTGTATTAAACGCCTGAATAATTATTTTAGAATTTTCATCGCTTGCTTCAATAGCAAAATAATAAAGATTTCTGATGATTGTGTTTACCATCATTTTGTCAGCCAACGCATATAATTCCGGTTGAATATCCAATTCATAGAGTATTTTTTTTCTGGATGCATAATTCGAAATATTCTTCACCACTTCTGCGATACAATCTTTTAACATAAAAACACATGGATTATAAACGTGTGCTCCGCTGTTAAATTTGATCCAGGCGAATAAATTTTGAAAATTATTAATAGAACTGATTATCGTAGTATTTAATTGCTTTATAACGTGCATTTTTTCTTCATTGGAAAGAAAATCATATTCATCTTCCAGCGAATTTGTTGCGCTTAATAGTGAAGTAAACGGTTTATTTATTTCTCTGTTAAGTATTGATATATATTTTTCATTTTTTTTATTTGCATTTTGAAGAGATTGTAAAATGTATTCTTTTTGCCTCGATTGATCTGAAATAATTTCCAGTTCACCGATTTTATCTTTTAATCTGTTTTTATTTTTGTTCATTTTATAAATAAAAAACATGAACAAACCAATTATCAGAAGGTTTGCAGCACTGCTAAAAATAATTATTTCCTTCCATTTCATAATTTCCAGGATCATTTCTTACTCCGTTTATATTATCAGATTAAGTGACACATCATTTAAGTTAAATTTTGCACAATAAATATTAACTGCAATTTCTATTGTTCACAGACAAACTTTTCCAATTCATCAACAAGAGTTTTACGATTTATAGTTTTGTCAAAAATTCTTGTCGCACCGGCTTCTGTTGCATTGATTAAGGTTTTCTTATCAGTGTTTGCAGTGAGTATAAAAACAGGTGTATTTCTGTATCTGTTGTTATTTTTTAATTCTTTTGTAAGCTGAATTCCATCCTTGGAATCATGCAGCCATACATCCATAATAATCGCATCAAAATTTATTATGGCTATTAACCGATAAAAATTATTCACATTGCCACAGGTATAAACATCATACTTATGCACGAGAAAACTTTCCAGGTAATTCCTGTTAATTTCTTCATCGTCAACGATTAATAATTTTGGTTTGGAATTCATTTTATCACCTTTTGCTTACAGCTCAAAGATGATTAAACGGGAGTTGCTTTTAAATCACGAGAAATATGATATTTGTGTAGATGGAAATAATAATGCTGTCACATTTTATGCGACAGCTTAAAACTATTGTTTTTTAACTATTACACGGAATGAAGTTTTATCTTTGCTGCAGATTGTATTTTTTTGATCGTCCACCTCACATTCAACTGTATAAATTCCCTCTTTTTCATATTTGTGATAGTTTAAGAATTCATCCGAAGATTTTCCATCTCCGAAATTCCAATGAACTTTTAACAGATCACCATCTTTATCAAACACTTTTGTTGCATCAAGCAACAATTCATCATTTGCTTTCCCAATGTAAATAGTTGTGTCTTTCATTTTTGAAAGATTAGGTGGATTGTTCGCTACTACAAATGTGGAATCAGAAAAAATAACTTTACCGGATTTGGTAGAAACATTTAGCCGATAGATCCCGTCACTATTAATGGAAGATATGCTCAATTCTTTGGTAGAGTACAATTTTGATGATTTTTTTTCTATCCATGAATAATCAAGCTGACTAGTATTTTCACTTACAGTCGGTTTAATATGTAACGATTCA
>DAIEQP010000428.1 GCA_027347805.1 Ignavibacteria bacterium
GAAACAAATTTAGCAACAATTCTGCATTTCACATTATAAATTTTGTGTTTAACTTGGTCTCCAAAATTTTGAAAAATCTTGATCAGACCAATTAAAATATTTATTTCAATTCTATTGATTTCCTTTTCGATGATTCCCGCCCAGGAAATCCGCAAGGAATTTTATAAAAACGGGAAAATTAAAACCGAAGGAACTTACATCAATAATATTCGAAACGGTTCTTACAAAGAATTCTTTGAGAATGGAAAACTCTGGAAAGAATGGAATTTTATTGATGGTAAAGAGGAAGGCGTTTCAACCTGGTATTTTGAAGACGGCACCAAAAGCATGGAATGGAATTACCGAAACGGAAAACTTGAAGGAACTTCTAAATGGTATTATGAATCAGGTGAACTATGGGCAGAACCAAATTATGTTAATGATTTACAGGAAGGTTTCAGCAAAACATATTACAAAAGCGGAAAACTCCAGGCTATTTGGAGTTACAAAAACGGTAAACTAAACGGACTTTCTAAAATATTTTTTGAAAATGGTAAAGTTGAAGTAGAACGAAATTATGTGAACGATAAACTGGAAGGTCCTAGCAAAGTTTATTATGATTTTGGAGAATTGGCTCTTGAAGCTAAATATGTAAACGATAAGCTAGAAGGCGAATCATATTTATATTACCCCGACGGATCTATTAAAGTAATAGATACATACAAAGATGGTCAAATTGTCAAAAGAGTTCGTTATGGAATCCGGGGTAAATTTGATAAAGTTGAAGAAAACTTTGAAGAGTATCACGATGAAGGTACTCTCAGTAAAGAACTCCATTTCCGTGAAGGCAAACTCGATGGTAATATTAAGGAATATTATGCCAGCGGATTTATAAAATCAATTTTGAATTACAAAGCTGATAAACTGGAAGGACAATCAATTTATTATAATGATGGCGGCATGCTGAAGGAAATCTCGAATTATGTCGCAGGTTTGAAAAATGGTATCTCAACAAAGTTTGACAAATTTGGGACCAAAATTGCGGAAGAAACTTATGTAAATGATATTCGTGACGGTGAAGCCAAAACGTTTTATCCATCCGGTGAGCTATTATCAATTAGAAACTACAGAAATGATAAACTTACCGGCACCGTTAAATGGTTCTTTAAAAATGGAAGACTTTCAGCAGAAGAAGAATTCTCAGATGATGTCAGAAATGGAATTTCAAAAACATACGATGATAAAGGTCAATTGCTTGAATTCATGATTTACAAAAACAATCTTCTGAATGGTAAATGTTTTTCGTATGATTCAAATGGAAATGTAATAAGCCAGAACGAATATAAGGAAGGAGAACTTGTAAGTTCCCCTTCCAAATAATTTTACTCGTTTAATAATTCATAGTAAGGTTTAAAATCTTTATTTGTGAGACTAATTTCCTTAAGCATTGATAATGTCTTGGCATAGCTAGTTTCAAAACCTTTTAGTTCTTCATCCGTATTTTCAGGATGCATAGAAATCAAATAACCTGTTTGCGATGCTCTGATAATTATCCCGCTCGGCATTACAGCATCATTCCAAATGTTCTGTGCCCAAAAAGTTCTTTTACCGGCAAGAAATTTTGTAAATGTAAATAGCCGTTTGAATTTTCCAGTTTTGTTGTTCAGCAATTTTTGATCATCCCCAGTTAAAGAAATTTCAATTGTTGTTTTGTTGTGGACATTCAATTCACCAGTCAGAAATTTAACAGTTAATTCTTCACCGTCATATGTCCAGCTGTTTTTTGACAAATCTTTTTTCTGCATCAACACTTTTCCGTTAACTTTTATTTCCTTTGCAGGAAAAGCCTGAATCAGCCTCACTTCAAAAGCTCGTGAGTCCAACATTCCTTTGAATTTCCCATCAACAGGATCAATTGTAACTGTAACTTTATTATTCTTTTTTATAAAATGAACTTTAGTAAAGGAATATTTTCCTTCCTTAAAATTCTGATTATTCTCTTCATCTTCATAAATTTTAGTTGAACCTTCGCTACCGGGGAAAATACTCAATATTATAGGATCTACTTTTTTCTCGGATGTATTTTTCATCTTTGGCTGCATTGGGATAATTGCACCCTCTTTAACGTAAACAGGAATTTCATCCAGTTTAAATTTCCTCTGTACAACTTTATCACCTTCAAGTAATGTGCCCGATGACCATTCAAACCAGTTTCCTTTTGGCAGCCAGACATTTTGAACAGTAAATAAACTGTCTTTACCAATTGGTTTTGTTACTGGATTGATCAGCAGATCATCACCAAAGAAATATTCATTTTTAAAATTATATGCTTCTTCGTTTTGCGGATATTCGTAATACATTGGTCTGCAAAGCGAAATTGATTCATCATATGCTTTGCGTGCGTTTGTGTAGATATATGGAATAAGCGAATAGCGAAGATTTATTACATCGCGCATAATGAAAAAGTTTTCTGAAGGATATTCCCAGATTTTTCTTTTAATTTTTTCGTTGTGTGTTGCATGAGATTTTAAAATTGGACTAAACGCACCGTACTGAAACCAGCGTGTTAATAATTCTGGATCGTTTTCTGTTGAGCCCTGATGACCACCAATATCGTGTCCCCAATACCCCCATCCAACATTGGAGGCAGTATTTGTAAAATATGGCTGATAATTTAATGATGCCCACGAAATATATGTGTCGCCGGAAAATCCAATTTGATAACGGTGATTCCCCAATCCGCCCCACCGGTGATAAATAAGCGGACGAATTTTATTCTGTCTTTCCATATCGCTGAAATGAACATAGTTCAAATAAAATGTTGGATTGACACCCGGAATATTTGTGCTTCCCCACTGCTGCCAATCGAGCCACCAGAAATCAACTCCCATTTTTTCCATAGGATGAAGAATAAAGTCGAAATAATTTTTTGCCCAATTTTTATCAGTGATGTTAAATGGAACATATTTTTTAGTTGCCGGATCGATACCAACAGCTTTTGCCATTTCAGGATAAGCATCTTCATGAGGTTGGATCCCGGAAGCAGGATGAAGATTTAAACATGTTTTCAATCCTTTGCTGGTTTTCCATTTTAAGAAATCATCCGGATATGGAAAAAAATTTCTGTCCCAGGAAAAACCTGTCCATCCAATTGCCTCACCCGCCTGATCATTAATGCGCTTACCATCTTTGAAAAATTCTGGCAAAGATGTTTTATGCCAATCCATATCAACTATAAGTACATCAAGTGGAATGTTATAATTCTCGAAAGTTGTTACAAGTTCTCTCATTTCTTGATCTGTATAAGGCCAATAGCGTGAATACCAATATCCAAATACAAATTTTGGCGGTAATGAAATTTTTCCTGCAACATCTGTAAAATCTTTTAATGCCTGTTTGTAGTTATACCCATAACCAAAAAAGTAGCAATCCTGTTTTTGTTTTGCGGGGCGAACCATCACCCATGGATAATCGGAATTATCGAAAAGCGGTCTTTCTGTATCATCAATGAAAAACCATCCGTCCCGGGAAAGAATTCCATCTTCCAACTCAATTTTCTTTTTTGAATAAAGATGAGTATCCCCATCTGCGCCGTCAAGAGTTCTGGTCGTTCCTTTCAGATTTCCTTTATTTTCATCCCCATATTTCCAGGTTTTTAATTCATTACCAAGTTTATATTCGATGGAAAGATTTTCTTTTGAAAACTTACCAGAGTTGATTTTGTATTTGAGCTTTAATTCATCTGTATTGATTTCCAGAAAATCTCCCGAAACTGATTTTGAATATTTTGGAACTGGCAACTTTCTGTTTACGAAAGTAAGAGATGCATGATCTTCGAATTTTCCATCTTCGGACCATTCCATTCTAATAACTCTGGAATTCAATACCGTAAATCTTACATTTCCCTCTTTTACAACAGCATTTTCGTTTGCCACAGGATTATAATTTTGCGCGGATGAAATTACTGCCGCCAATATCAACAGCATAATAATTTTGCGAATCATGATGCGATCCTTAATATTTTTCAAAAATTATGATTAGCGAATAAAACTTAACAATAACTTAATGAATCAAATTTCACTTTACCAAATCAAAAAAGTAAATTTGAGTTGAACAATTATTCATTTAAAAGATGCCGAAGAAAATTCTCTTCATCTGTGGTTCGTTAAATCAAACCTCGATGATGCACCAGATATCAAAATTTTTTGCCGATCACGAATGCTATTTTACCCCTTACTATGGAGACGGCTGGATAAATTATCTGGTGGGCAAAGGGTACGGCAAATTTTCTATTCTTAACGGACCATTTAGATGGAATACGGAAAAATATATTCGCGAAAACAATTTGCAGCTCGATTACCGCGGCGCTAGTCATAATTACGATCTTGTCTACACTTGTGCCGATTTGATTTATCCTAAAAATATCCGGAACAAAAAAGTTATTCTTGTACAGGAAGGAATGACTGACCCTGAAAATTTCATGTTTTACCTTGTAAAATACTTTAGAATTTATAGATGGCTCGCAAGTACTTCAACAATGGGAATGTCTTACCGTTACAATTATTTCTGTGTTGCTTCGGAGGGATACAAGGATTTTTTCGTAAATAGAAAAGGTGTTGATCCTCAAAAAATAATTGTAACAGGAATTCCAAACTTTGATAACATCCAGCAATTTCAAAACAATGATTTTTCACTTAAAAATTATGCTTTGGTTTGCACGTCTGATGCACGAGAGACATATAAAATTGAAAACCGGATAAAATTTATCAAGGAGTGTGTTAAAATTGCCAACGGGAAACAACTTGTATTCAAACTTCATCCAAACGAAAATTTTGATAGAGCAACTAATGAAATAAATACACATGCCCCCGGCGCAATTGTATTTACAA
>DAIEQP010000430.1 GCA_027347805.1 Ignavibacteria bacterium
GGATCCATTTTTGTAATTGCCCATCAAGTGAATAATTACGTGTGTATCAAAATTCGTGATACCGGAATTGGTATGAAGCCGGAAGAAAAAGACCGGCTGTTCAACGAATTCTATCGTGCGAAAAATGAAAAGACGAGGGGCATAAGTGGGACGGGTTTAGGATTATCAATCGTAAAGAAAATTGTTGAGTCATATTTTGGTAAAATAGAAGTTGAAACGGTTTACGGTTTTGGAACGACCTTTACAATTCATTTACCTATAAATCAAAACTAACTAACAGGAGAAAGCTATGGCATTAGTAGCTATTATCGACGACGATCCGGATATTCTCGATGCGAGCAGTCTTGTACTCAAATCCAAAGGATTTAACGTCATTACCGCTTCAAACCCTCACGATGGTTACAAAATTGTAAAAGAGAATAATCCTGACCTGATTATTCTTGATGTTATGATGGATGAACCTGATGATGGATTTTTTCTTGCACAAAAATTTCGCAGGGAAAAGATTACCACTCCGATACTCATGTATACTTCCATTTCAAAAGCAGTTGGTATGGATTTCAATAAGAACGAAATGGTTCCTGTTGATGATTTTGTAGAAAAACCAATTTCACCAGATGAACTAGTTGCAAAAGTTCAATCCTTGATTGCAAAGAAAGAGGAGGTGTAATAATGCTTGTCCTAGAAAAAAATGCAATGACTGAAGAAATTGAAGAGTTGGTGAAGAAATATGGTAATTCCAGATCTTCATTATTACCGATTCTTCAGGATATTCAGCGAAAGCACAAGAATGTATCTGACTTTGCACAGCAGGAAGTTGCAAGAGTTTTAGATATTCATCCTGTGGAAGTTTATAGTGTAATTTCATTCTATTCCTTTCTAAATACAAAACCGAAAGGAAGAAATATTGTTAGACTTTGCCAGACTATCACTTGCGATCTGTCCGGCAAAGCTTCTGTTGCAAAAGCAATAGAAAGAGAATTGGGAATTAAATTTGGTGAAACAACCAAAGACAATAAAATTACACTTGAATATGTTAATTGTTTGGGAATGTGTGATCAGGGCCCGGCTTTATTAGTTAATGAAAGAGTTTATGCAAAAGTCTCACCGGAAAAAGCTATTCAAATTCTAAATGAGATTAAGTGAGGTGAGAAATGGAAAATAAAAAAAGAAAAGGGGCTGTAATATTTTCACCATACAAGAAAGGTGAAGCGATTAAAAAAGTTGTTGAGTTGAAAAGGGAAGATGTCCTTTTCGAATTGCGTGAATCAAAATTAAAAGGCAGGGGTTGTGCGGGATTTCCAACAGCAACAAAATGGACTCTGGTGGCAGCCGCATCTTCACAAGAAAAATATATTGTATGCAATGCTGATGAAGGTGAACCCGGCACATTTAAAGATCGTGTTCTACTGTTAGAGTATCCTGAATTAGTTTTTGACGGAATGGTTATAGCCGGTTATACAATCGGTGCTAAGACGGGAATTCTTTATTTGCGCGGTGAATATGAGTACATGCTTAAATCACTCGAAGATTATTTGGAATCGATGCGTAAGGAAAAACTTCTTGGTAAAAATATAGCTGGTAAAGAAGGGTTCGATTTTGATATAATCATTCGTTTAGGTAGCGGTGCGTATGTATGCGGCGAGGAAACAGCTTTAATCGAGTCACTTGAAGGAAACCGCGGTGAAGCCCGCAATCGTCCTCCTTATCCTGTTAATACCGGTTTTATGGGAAAACCAACAACAGTAAATAATGTTGAAACTTTTGCAGCAGTATCTCACATTGTAGTGAAAGGTGGAACATGGTATAGAAAACATGGAACAGATAAATCCACAGGTTCGAAATTATTTTCTGTTAGTGGAGATTGTGAAAGACCTGGCGTTTATGAATTACCTTGGGGTATTAAAGTTTCTGAATTACTCGAGATTGTTGGTGCAAAAGATACAAAAGCAGTTCAAGTTGGTGGAGCATCCGGAATCTGCATCCCAAAATCACAATTCGATAGAATACTTGGTTATGAAGATGCTGCTACCGGTGGTTCAATTATGATATTTAATGAAAGCAGAAACATGCTTCACATTTTAAAGAACTTTATGGAATTCTTTGTTGAAGAATCATGCGGCCAATGTACACCATGCAGAATTGGTAATGTAAAATTACTTGAAGGTGTTGAGATGTTAGAAAATGGTACATATACATTTGGTTATATGAATCAATTAAAAGAACTTGGCAAATCCATGCAAATAGCTTCTAAATGCGGATTAGGCCAGTCAAGTCCGAATGCATTTATTTCAATTCTGGAAAACTTCAAAGAAGAAATTTTCAATGGCGGAGGTAATCATGCAAAATAAAGGAAACCATAGAGCTCCAATAAGCCAAAAACCACTCGTTATTGAAAAGCCAAAAGATCCTTCATTTATTGGAGGAAGTGTTTCTGTTGAAATTAACGAGAAAAAAGTTTCAGTACCGCTTGGCACAACTATTTTGGATGCATGTAAACAAAACGGTATAACAGTTCCTACACTTTGTCATCATGAAGATTTATGCGTTGCTGGTGTATGCCGTGTTTGTGTTGTAGAAGTAGAGGGAATGAGAACATTGCAGGCTTCTTGTGCATTCCCAATTACAGCACCAATCAAAATAAAAACTTCAACTCCAATGGTAAGAAAAGCAAGACG
Source organism: Ignavibacteria bacterium (assembly GCA_027347805.1). GTDB lineage: Bacteria > Bacteroidota > Ignavibacteria > Ignavibacteriales > Melioribacteraceae > Stygiobacter. Next base: position 2,679 of record DAIEQP010000430.1, read on the forward strand.
TCATATAATTGATTTGATGTTAAGCGAACATTGCGGTGAATGTTATTCTTGCTTTAGAAATGGTAAATGCGAACTTCAGAATCTTGCGAAAGAATATGGAGTTGATAATTACACTTTTGGGCATACAAATCAGCCTAAGTATGAAATTGACAACTCCTCTTATAGTGTAGTACGTGATCAGAACAAATGTGTTTTATGCAAAAGATGTGTAAGAACTTGTATTGATCTGCAGGAAGTTGGGGTTCTTGAAGCTGTTGAAAGAGGGCATAACACAAGAATAAGTACATTTTTAGACAAACCGCTTCTTGATGTAATTTGTATTAATTGCGGCCAGTGCATTAATCGTTGTCCTACAGCAGCATTAAGAGCAAACGATCCTTCTGACGAAATATGGGCAGCAATAGACGATCCCAAAAAACATGTTGTAATTCAGACTGCACCTTCTCCAAGAGCTGCTATCTGTGAAGAATTTGGATTGGAAGCAGGACATTCATTAACAAAGGAATTGAATACTGCGCTTAGAAGAATAGGGTTCGACCGTGTTTTTGATACTAACACAACTGCCGACCTTACTATATTTGAAGAAGGGACTGAACTCATCATCAGACTTTATAAAGCACTTGTTAAAAAAGAAAATGTAGCACTTCCGCAATTTACTTCCTGTTCACCCGGATGGGTAAAATTTCTTGAACATTACTATCCGGATTATGTTGATAATTTATCATCTGCAAAATCTCCGCAGCAAATGTTTGGTGCTTTAATTAAAACATTTTATGCCGAAAAAGCTGGTGTAAATCCTGAGGATATTGTTTCTGTTGCAGTAATGCCATGCTCAGCAAAGAAATTTTAATGCAACCGTCCAGAAATGAATGATAGCGGTTTTAAGGATGTAGATTATGGCCTTACTACTCGTGAGCTTGCAAGAATGATTAAAGAGGCTGGTATTAATCTACCTGAGATGCCTAAAGGAGATTTTGATTCACCTTTTGGAGAAGCTTCAGGTGCTGGATTAATATTTGGAGCAACCGGAGGTGTAATGGAAGCAGCAATCAGATCTATTTATGAATTTGTAACCGGCAATAAGGCAGAAGACGCATTTGCAAATGCAAATATTCTTCCTGTTAGAGGATTTGAAGGGATTAAATATGTAGAACTTCCGCTTGGCGAAAAATTTGGACCGGTTCCTGATATTATTAAACATCTGGTGCCAAATTGGGATTGGCTGAAGGGAGTAACATTAAAAGTTGCTATTGCTCATGGTACAGCAAATGCAAAGAAAATTATGGATGATATTAAAGCCGGCGGTAAATTCTCAGAATGCCACTTTATAGAATTCATGGCCTGCCCAGGCGGTTGTATAGGAGGTGGCGGCCAGCCTATTCCAACAACTCCTGAAATAAGGAAAAAACGCGCTGAAGCGATTTATGCAGAAGATGAATCATTAGAAATGAGAAAAGCGCATGATAATCCAAATGTTATTAAATTGTATGAGGAATTTTTGACAGAAGGTCCATGTGGTCATCTTTCTCACAAACTGCTTCACACTCATTATACAAAACGAGGAAGATATATAGTCTAACGTCATAACTTAGGCAGATCTAATAAATTAGATCTGCCTTTTAATTTTTGATATTGGATAAGAATGAAATCACTTATTCCTGGTTGGGCGTTTCATTATAGTGCTTTCTGGAAAGCAATCCATGATAGAAACGATTGGTTTATCAGATTGCGTTATCTTGCAGTTGTTATTCTTCTTCTATTTTTATACGGAGGAGAATATTTATTCCAATTCAATTTTTCTTCAGCTCAATTCTCGAGTATATTTTTTATCTCTGTAATTGTCCTTATTTATAATATTTTATTACAATCATGGATTTCAAAAGTTGGTGATGATCCCGAAGGATTTAATTGTCTTCACGTTTCACTAATTATGATTATACTCGATCTTACTGCTTTGATGATCCTAGTTTATCTAACAGGATTAAGCCAGTCGCCATTATACATACTATTTATTTTCCATATGATAATTGGAAGTTTAATATTACCTGGTTATATAAATTATATAATAGCCGGCTTAATTTCGATTTCTTTTATGATTCTAATATTTCTTCAGCATGAAGGAATCATTTACTCTCAACAAATAATTGGTCTAATTAAAGACACAGGTAATAACGACTATTTATTTGAATTGTCACAAGTTACAATGCTGTCATTTGTTCTTTTTGTAAGTGTTTATTTTACAAATAAAATTGCGCGACAGTTATACAAACAAGAACAGCAGCTTAGACAATCTCTAGAGCAACTTTCTGATGCAGAAAAAGCAAAACAGAAATATACAATTGGTGTCGTTCATGAAATTAAAACGCCAATTGTAGCCAGTAAATCAATTCTCGACTTGATCCTTGGAAAATACCTCGGGCCCGTTGACCCTAAAATTGAGGAAAAATTAAATCGTGCTCAGAGAAGAAATGAGGAAGCTCTTGAATTAATAAATGACGTTCTTAAATTCTCTCGTTTAAAATTGATAGATGTTGGTTTTAATGACATTATCGATTTGGAGGTATTAATTGCTAGGCTGATTGATGATCAACTTGAAACCATGACAGAAAAGAATGTAAGATCAGAATTTTATGATGTAAGGATTAATAAAAAACAAATTGTAGGTAATTTGTTGCTGATGGAATTAGCTTTATCCAATCTGATATCCAATGCAGCTAAATATGCAATTAATAATGGAAATATCTCCATCATATTAAGTGATAATGATGATAGTATTCAATTAGAAATAAGTGATAATGGAATTGGAATACCTGAGACAGAATTAAGTAATATATTTAATCAATTTTATAGAGCCTCAAATGTAGATCGAACTAAAATTGAGGGAAGCGGCATGGGGCTTTCAATTGTAAAAGAAATTATAGAAAGACACGGCGGAAAAATAAAAGTTCAAAGTCCTTCGAAGATAGGAAATAAAAATGCTCCGGGTACAACATTCATCATCACTCTTCCATTAATTCAACGAGATACATCTCTGATAAATGCAACATCTAATCCTGAAGACTGATATGAACAAAATATTTAGAAGGTAATAGATTCTGAACACGTTGTGCGTCTTTCTCATCTTCAAAAAAAGCAAATACTGTAGAGCCGGATCCTGATAAAAAGGAAATTAAAGCTCCAGCATCTAAGCAGGTTTTTTTAATGTATTCAATTTCTGGATAAACACTAAACACAGTATTTTCAAAATCATTTTTAAGTATTTCAGATGCAAGTGAATAGTTTAGTCTGCCATCATGAATTATACTCTTAAAATTTGTTGGTTTGTTTTGGGGAACAATTTGGGCAAATGCATTTCGGGTTGAAATATTTATTCCAGGATTAATTATTAGAATTGGATTTTCGATTAATAAATTAACAGGTTCAAGAATTTCACCTCTAGAAGACCCTATGCTAGGCTTTGATTTTAGAAAAAAGGGAACATCAGAACCTAATTCAAGCGCCAGATTTAACAAAGTTTCATACTTTATACCGAGAGTAAACATTTCATTTAATGAAATTAGAGCTGCAGCAGCATCAGAGCTTCCGCCTCCCAATCCGGCCTGAGAGGGAATTCGTTTAATTAATTCAATTTTAGCTGGCAGGTTTTTTTTAGTAAAATTTTCCAAAAGTTTTTTTGCC
>DAIEQP010000003.1 GCA_027347805.1 Ignavibacteria bacterium
CATGTTGTATCGAGAGAGAGGTGTTCAGTCATCCAGACTTCTTTTCCTTTCAATACCGCCAGCGGGTAAGGCGCAATTCCTCCGCCGTAAATATGCCCGCCTACAATTGAAACATTGTTTGATGCGGCCTGATCGGAAAGAACAGCATCAGAAATTGTGTGATTGAAATCTGACACTTCGGGCATAATTATTTTTGTCCCGATTGAAGAAGCGTTATCCTGAATGAATTTAAGCATCTGTAAATAATTCCAGCTGCATGATTCATAAGTAACACTCACATCCGGTTCATTCTGAATTGATACAGCATAAATTGGAACGCCGAAGCCATTCATGTAATTGACGAATGATTTTAAATGCGCCGCATAATTCTGATAATTGTTTGCATTAAGAATTCCGCCTACAATATTATTGCTGCTTTTCATCCATGCGGGGGGTGTCCATGGGGAAGCAATTACTGTTGCCCCGAGTGAAATTGCTTTTTGAGCTGTTGGAACTTCAAGACCGAATTCGTTTGAATCGTAAGAAACCCGAATGCGAAGAATTGATAAACCGATTTGTCCTGTACCGGTGCCGAATGCTTTGTTAACCTGGTCGGTTGTCATATCGGGAATCCATCCGGGCATATTCACGCCGCCGAATCCTCTTATTAACTGCTGCTGCTGATCGAGATAAATCATTGCGGCTTTAGGAATAACTTCTTCCGGTTCTACACTGCTCTCATCAACTTTGCAGCCGGATATTGTGAAAACCAGAAACAGTAAAAGAGGAATAATAAATTTGTGTTTCGATTCAGTCATTCAAAGCCTCGAACAAATTTTTAATCATCACGGGATCTCATATAACTATTACAATCAAACAACTCTTATCCCTAACGAAAATTATTCTTTTACTATTTCTTTTTCTGCTGCCTGATTAATTTTTTCAATTGGTTTTCATGTCTTATCGGATGCATTACGGCATGTTCAAGCATTGCATCGATGCAATAATTAACGCCCCAGTTTGACTTGTATGTCGGCTCATGAAATTTTTCTTCAGGAATATCTGCAAGCTGTCCATTCCATTTAGAGAGAACATGATTAATATATTTTTCAGCTTCCTTATTAATTTTAGCAACTTCAGGAGGGGCTTCAATTCCGGGATCGGGCAGTTCCAGTTTTGCACAGATCCAGGTAATGTATCGTCCGCTTGCGCGAAGAACATGAAAGAGAAGTGTTTCGAGTGATTTGTAATCTTCATCGCTTGTTTTAGGAAGTTTAATTTTGTTTTTCTTTGCAGTTAGCCAGACTTTGTAGAATTGTCTCAGGTGTTTTTTCTGAAGTTCGATTAAGGATCTGGCGCCGGTATACTTGTACTGTACTTCTTTCATAATAATCCTTTCAGTTTTACGGCTAAAGCCGTGTATGTATTTGCTGTTTCTTCTGTTCACCGTGATAAACCTGGTGTTAGCGTATCTTATATTAAAATATATCTCCCGGCAGCAGCCGGAAAAAATTATTCATCAACAAACAGTTTGAGAAAAAGGTCTTTATCTTTTTCGAGCGATTTAACTTTTTCCTGCTCAATATTTTTTTCACCCGACTTTTCAATTTCCCTGTAGAACTCCTCAGACCTGATTACTGTGCAGCTGTTTACCTTTCCGTAATTCATCAAGCTGTGATCCGAAGTTATCAGCGTTATAAGTTTCGGGTTCTTTGATTCATCTATTTCTTTACGAATATAATAATCGGAAGTTTTGTTTTGGGAGTATACTATTTTTCCCTTTGACAGATTCAGTGGAGCGGAAGAAAATCCATCCAGATGAAGAGTTAATTTTATTTTTTTACCGGCAAGGGCAGAGTTAAGAAAACTAACCAGTCCCTCCCTGCTTGACTGCCTATCCTTCTTCTGCATCTGCTGAAGAGATTTAATTTTGCCGATTAGATTATTTCCATCAATAATATAATGATTCATTTTATGAAAGTATCAAAAAACAAAGCCTATGAAATCTCATAGGCTTTTATATAATAATTTATTTTTTAGGCAGCCGTTCTAAATAACTGCTTGTACTTAAAATTGCAAAATGATCTTTGTTTCTTAAATCATCAATCGATTCGCAGTTCAAATAACTCATTGAACTCTTAACGCCGTCGCTTATTGCATTAATAACATTGCGGACTGGGCCCTTGTAAGGAACCATTGTTTCTTCCCCTTCAATAAATTCTCCTTTCATTTTAACACCGAATGATGCAGAGCCGCGGTATTTTTTCCAGAGCTGATCGCTGTACTTAATTACTTCGCCCGGCGTTTCTTTAGTTCCCGCAAGCATTCTTCCAAGCATTACAATATCTGCACCGGCTGAAATTGCTTTTGCTACATCACCGGGGGATTTAACACCGCCATCGGCAATTAAAGCAATATTTAATTTTTGTTTCTTGCGTGTAAAATAGACATCGAGCAGTGAGGATACCTGTCCGATTCCAATTCCTGTCTGAACTGAAGTTGTACACATACTTCCGCCGCCGATTCCGATTCTTACAGCATCTGCGCCTGCATTAACCAATTGTTTGAGTGTTGCCCCGCTGGCAATGTTGCCCAGAATGACTTTAACATCATATTTCTTTTTAATTTCTTCGCATTTATTAAGAACATGTGCGTTGCTGGCATTTGCAGTATCAATGCATACAAGCATTTTCTTTTCAGCTATTTTTTCAAGCAGTTCATCTTCTGCAGTTAAACTGACCGAAACAGCCTGTATTCCCTTGCTTGATTCCTCATCAGAAAACATCTGCTTAAGCGATGAATCAAAACGGTTCACAATTCCTATACATCCAAGTGAATTTAATTCGCGCGCCATATCAATACCGCATACAGAATCCATAGGACTCGCAATAACAGGCACGCTCATTTCGATTCCGAGAAAAGTTGATTTTATGTTTACTTCGGTTCTGCTGCGGACCTGCGAAATTTCAGTTGGTATTAAACTTATATCATCATACGTAAGTGAAAGCGAATGTTCGTTAAGATCTTTCTTGCTGTAAATTTTCATAATGATTCCTGTAAATGATTTTCCGGCTTGGAAAATAAGTTATGATTTAATACTGATCAAATATTATGGATAATTCTTTTAACGATTGTTAAGAAATTGCAGTCCCGCAATTCAGCCGGATGATGTAAAATATTTTTGTTACTCAAATCCTTTTTTCTAACTTGCACAAAATTATTCCGGATTATTAATGACAAACCCTAATGCAGAAGTAAAAAAGACGAGCTGGAAATTTCCGAAGGATTTCTGGATTGCAAATGTAATGGAGTTATGTGAACGCGCAGCATATTACAGTTTTTTTATTGTGCTTACATTGTATTTAACAAATATAGTCGGGTTTTCAGATAAGGCAACCGGAATAATTGCCGGAATATTTTACGCCGGAATATTTTTCCTTACACCGTTTATGGTAGCCGCGGCTGATAAAATCGGTTTCAGAAAAGGAATGCTCACAACTTTTTCACTGCTTACAATCGGATATCTTTTCCTTGCAATGTTCCACTCAAAAGCTGTTGTTCTTTTTTTCCTTCTGATTGTAATGATCTGCGCATCGTTCATTAAGCCATTGATTACAGGCACTGTCGCAAAAACAACAAACGAAGATAACCGGGCGCGCGGCTATTCTTTATTTTACTGGGTTGTCAATATTGGCTCATTCAGCGGAAAAACATTCGTGCCTTATATCCGTCAGGGATTCGGGTTAGATAATGTCTATTATTTTTCATCATTCATGGCACTGCTTGCACTTGTATTTGCTTTCTTTTTTTATAATCCGCAAAAGTTTGACGGCGAAAAAAAATCTGTCAGGCAGATTGCAGATACATTAATCAAAGTTGTTAAAACACCAAGATTAATTTTTCTTATTCTTATTGTTTCAGGATTCTGGATTACACAGGGACAGCTTTATGCATCAATGCCGAAGTATGTAATAAGGTTATTGGGTGAACAGGCAAAACCTGAATGGCTGGCAAATGTTAACCCTCTTGCAGTTGTATTGTTTGTTGTTTTAATAACACAGCTGATGAGAAAAAGAAAAGCTATCTCTTCGATTCTTGTCGGGATGATCCTGATGCCTTTTTCGGCATTTGCGATGTCTTTAAGTGTTCCTCTTCAAAAAGCAGTCGGGAATTCTATTTCTATTCTTGGAATGTTTGACATGCATCCGCTTACATTAATGATGATAATCGGTATCAGCATCCAGGGACTTGCAGAATGTTTTATATCACCACGTTACCTTGAATATTTTTCACTTCAGGCACCAAAGGGTGAAGAAGGAATTTATCTGGGATTCAGCCACTTATATAATTTTGTTTCAGCGCTGGCCGGATTTATAATTAGCGGTTTTCTACTTGATGCCTACTGCCCGGATCCAAAAACTTTACCTGCAGGTTTAACAGAAATTCAGCGCGCAGCTTATTATGAAAACGCACATGCAATCTGGTACTATTTTCTGGCAATCGGGTTTGCCGCAGTAATTGCCCTGGTAATATTTAAGTCAGTTACAGAAAGAATAGACAGAAAAAAAGCAGCCGTTTAATTATTCAGTAACTGATATTGATCCGTCATTACTGATCTTGATTATTCTTCTGAATGGGAGAGAATTATTTCCGTTTTTGTTTGCTGCATTAATTTTAACAGGATATTCTCCGGGCACAACTTCTGTTAAATTAACAGACACAAAATTTTTCTCTTTATCAAACAGGAAGTCTCTCTCTTCCTTGTTGAAATAAAATCTCACAGAATGTTTATCAATACCTGCTGAGTCGTTAACAGCGAAACACAGCTTCAAATTATTTTCTTTATAACCGGTGCTGTCGGGAATCAATTCGATTTTTGGAATTCCTGCTTTAAAATATCTGGCAATACCCCTGAAAATTCCCCATGCCTGAATACTGTTAAACTCTTCGTTGTTTAATCTCAGTTCCTCGTATCTGCTAGTGTGAAAAGCGCCTTCAATTAGAATCGCGGGAATTTTTGTTTTCCGCAGTACTGAAAATCCTTCGCCGGGATAAATATTATAATCGGAATAGGAGCCGTCGAAAGAACCAAGTCCTGTGGGATTTCCCATAACATAAGAAAGATCGCGGGCAACGTAACGGGCCATATCGCGGTTGCAAGGCTCAAATTCATAATTAACTTCTTTTGCGTGATAATAAACCGAAGTATAGTTAGTAAATATATCTTCAGATTTACCCGGTGCATTATGATGAATGCTGATAAAAATATCCGCGCCGCTGTTGTTTGCAAGTTCCGATCGATAACCTAATTGAACTGTTGTATCTTTATCGCGGGAAATAAAAACTGTGCAGCCTGCTTTTTCAAAATATGATTTCAGATTCAATGCCACTCTAAGGTTTACATCTGCTTCAATTACATCACCCTTGGGATTTTTATTGCGCCTGTCTTCCCCACCGTGCCCGGGATCCAGAAATATTTTTTTCCCGGATAAGTATTTGGAATAACTTAAAATTGTTTTTGTGCGGATTGAATCCGGCTGCCAGTCGCCGGGGATTTCGTATAACGGCGGATTAAAAATTGTAGTTGTTGAACAAGCTGTAAATATTAAAAATAGTGCCGATATGAAAACACTTTTTACATAATTAGTTTTATGCATTTGTTTCCTTCCATTGCAAATTGACATTGAGAACAGTGAGATGTTTTGGGAATAAAGTTTTGTTTATAAATATTGTCGGCTGCATTTCCGATTACTGATGAAAATTCAATTAATTCCTTCTTATCAATTGTTTTGATAAATATTTCATCAGGATGTTTTAGAAAGATCAGCCGCAGTTTGAATTTATCAACATTGGGATACAATTTATTAAGAACGTAAGCATAAAACTTCAACTGCGGGAAGTAGCTTTCCGCCCGTTCAGTTAACTTATTTTCTTTTACTGAATCTGTTTTGTAATCAATTATTGTAAGACTGTCATTTTCATAAATTAGTTTATCAATTATACCATATAAAAACGAATTACCATCTTTACAATAAACTTCAAATTCATTTTCATATTTGGAAACATTCTTTAATTCCTGCCAGCATTTTGTTTTGAAAAAATTTTCCAAATCTTCCTGAAGAGAATCAATCATTCTATCGATCTGCAGAGCATCGAATTCTTCACGAATAAGTTCATTATGTAAAAATTTTCTTACTTCTCCAGGAAAAGATTCACCGGATAATGCTTTATGAATTATTTTACCTCTGAGCTGTGCAAATTTAGCAGAACTTTCCTCTTCATTCGGCTGGAACTCATAAATGCTTTCGCTTTCCTTAATCAATTTTAGAATCGGAGAATAACCGAGTTCATAAGTTAGTTCATACTTAACAGGGCACTGTTCATACATGCATACTTTTGTTGCGGAAATAATTTCATTTTCAGGTAAATCAATAATTTTTCCGTTTAAAAGTCTCTTTTCAATAACCGCCGGTTTTTCTTTTTCAATAATCTGATCTGCTGCATCAACATCATGAATAATTCCGATTTTCAACTCAACACGGTCTGATAATGATATTAACTTTTCATTTTCCATTTTCAGGAATTCAACATTTCCTTCAAGCATAATTTCGTTTTGTGAAAGATCGCCCTGTAATCCTTTTTGCAGCAGCTGAAAAAACGAACCTTCGGTTGCTTTAAATTCTTTATGAGTTCCGGAAATAAATAAATACTTAACAGCTCTTGTAACAGCCACATAAAACAAACGTTTTAATTCAGCATCATTTTTCTTCCTGCTCAAATAATTATAATAGGCCACTACGGGAGGGGTTACAAATTTTTCAAAATATTTTTTCTGCAGAGGAACTTTAGTAAGTATACCCAAATCTTTATCAATCGAAATTGATCTTGCCCGAATATTATCGTTCTGCGTTTTGGTATTTGTATCGTAAATAAAAACAACATTAAATTCGAGTCCTTTGGATTGATGTATCGTCATTATCTTGATTGAATCATCGTCTTGAATGATTTGTGCCTGTCCCTCGTCTTCAGTTCCTTCCATCGATTCTTTCAGATAAAGAGCAAAATCAAAAAGATTTTTAAATCCTTTCCTTGTATGTTCACGTGCAATTGAAATTAGTTTATCTAAATTAGCCAGTTCCTGATGCGCATCCTGCCCCGCAGAGAGAAAAGCCCAATAACCGCTATCAAGCATAATCTGCCTAATCAATTTATTCGGTTCCTGTGAGTATGCAAGCAGTCTATGGTTTTCAAGTAATTCAATTGAATTTTTAATCGATTCCTGTTTCTTAGAATGGTTCTTCAGCTTTTCATAAAATGAATTACCTGATTCTTCAGAAATCAATAATAATCTTGTATCGGAGTAATTGAAAAAGGGCGAGCGAAGAATTCCAATTAATGCGGAATCGTTCTGCGGTGTTAGCAAAAAAGAAATGTAATTATATATATCGTAGATTGTCTGCCGCTGATAAAATCCTTTTCCGCCGATAATATTGAAAGGAATATTCATTTTTGTAAAGCATGTTTCAAGGCTTGAGAAAGAATCTCGCTTTCTGCAAAGAATGGCTATATCACTAAACTTAATCGTTGAGTCGTTTTTAATCAGCTCTAAAATTTTATTTGCAACAATTATACTTTCTTCAATTTCCCTTTCGGAATCAGCCAGTATAATTTCCACTCCGCCTACTTTCTGATCCGGCTTGGTACAAATTAAATCGCTATGCTTAACCTCATTAAATTCGCTTCGCGGGTTAGCAAATAGTCGTGCAAAAATTGTATTCGTAAAAAGAACAAGTTTGGGAAACATTCTGAAGCTATGAGGCAAGTTCAAATTATTTCCCGAATCTCCAAGTCTATTTATATCATTCTTTGTCCGATCAAATATTTCAAGATCTGCTTCCCGAAACATGTAAATACTTTGTTTCTCATCTCCCACTACAAATAAATTACCCCTTTTAAGATGATTCAAAATCGGCATTATAATTTCATACTGAAGTTCATTTGTATCCTGGTATTCATCAACCATTATGAATTTATATTTTTCACTTAGATATTTCTGAACTTCAGTTTTACCAATTATTTTATGAGTAAAGAGTAGAATGTCTTCAAAATCAAGGTAGCTTTTACTTTTCTTTCTGGCGTTATAAGATCTGCTTATTTTATTAAAAACATTTATAAATGATTTTCCAAATGCTGCCAGCTCAATTTCAGAATCGCCTGATAATCGGCATTCAAAAAACAAACTGATTTCATCAAAAATTGTTTCCACTTCATAAATTTCACTTTCGAACTTGTATCGTTCTTTACCAATATAACCTCTTGTCCGAATCGAACCTTCGGTTGTTAAGATTTCCTTTTTAATTAGTGATAGAAAATGAATTACTTTATTTAGTGAACTATTATTCTTTATTTCGTTCAGGTATTCGGAAATAGCCACAGAATATTTATTCGAATTATCTGCTGATTGAACATTACTATTGATCTTGCTGACTGAATTCACTAGTTGGTTGATTGACCGGCTTAAAAGCTTGTTAACGTTTTGCTCAAATTGTGTTTTAAAGTAATCTGCAATTTCATTTTCACTATTTGAATAAAGATGCCCGGATAATTTCTCGATGGCTCTTCTTTTTTGAATTGCATCACTCAAAATGGATTTCAACCGCAAAGTAGAACCGAATAAACGAACAAGGTATTTAACATCTGAAGAATTGTTATTATCTAAAAGAAGATTCTGAATAGTTTCCTCAAGAGCCAGTTCAATTAATTCATTCGCGGTTTGCTGATCAATTGGATAAAAGTTAGCATCAATTTCAGCTTCGGGTGCGTTTTCTTTCAATAGGTTAATGCAAAACGAATGAATTGTAGAAATGTTTGCTGATACCAGCTCCTGTCTTAGTTTTTCAAGTTTATTCTTTTTTATTCTATCGGAAGTATTCTGCAGCTGCTCTTCAATTTCGAGAGATATTTTTTTTTGTAATTCACCGGCGGCTTTATCTGTAAATGTAATTGCAACTATTGAATCCAGGTCAACATTTTCATTCACATAAATTTCGACGAAACGTTTAGATAAAACAAATGTTTTGCCTGAGCCAGCATTGGCGACGAGTGAAATATTCTTTTTATAATCAAGCGCTAATAATTGTTGAGATGTAAGTTGTTTTGTCATTCAGCAACAGGGATATTTATTAAAAATATTGTTCCGTCAGGAGATGTTTTTTCAACAATTATCATTCCCTGAATACTTTCCAAGAATTTCTTAGCCATACTTAAACCTAATCCCATACCGCTTTTTTTAGTTGTAAAGTTTTCTTCGAAAATTCTGTTCACAATTTCTTCAGGTATACCAGTTCCGTTATCCGATACTGAGATAAAACAGTATTTACTTTCCAATTTAGTTTTTATTACAATTTCTGTTGCCTTTGCCTGAAGAGCATTTCGAATGAGATTAACAAAAGTTCTTTTAAGGTGATCTTTATCAGCATTAATACATATCTCTTTTTCGGAACAATTCAAAGTAACTTTTATTTTCTCATGCTGAAAGAGGTCAATTACTTCGTAAATAGTTTTTATTATATCGATCCGTTCTATATTGATGCCGGGCATCCGGGCGAAATTTGAAAACTCCGAAGCAATATTTTTTAGGGTTTCAATCTGAGATATTAATGTTGATGTCACTTTTTCAAAAATAGAATCGAATTTTGGCGATTTATCTTTATAAGCAATCATCAATTGCTGAACGGATAATTTCATCGGCGTAAGGGGATTTTTAATTTCATGCGCAACCTGTTTAGCCATTTCTCGCCATGCTTCCTCTCGTTCAAATTTTGCAATGTCTTTCTGACTCTGATTTACTTTACTCACCATCAGGTTGAAACCGTCAACCAATTCCTTTATTTCTCCTTTTGAATTATCAATAACTTCTAAAATATAGTCACCATTCGCCACTGATCGTGTTGCTATCGTTAATTTTCTGATTGGTGAAGATATTTGGCCTGACAAAAATGTGCTTAAGATAATAATCAACACAACAACAAAGGAAAAAATACCGAAGAGAAAAATATCCATCTCATTGGATGATAGAGGGAGCAATATTTGGTTAAATAAGCTGCTTACTTGAATTATGTATTGCGTTCCGGCTAAATTTAGAATACGATAGGTTGAATAGAAATTTTTCCCATCAACAATTTCATTTCCGGAATAACTATTATGCTTTTGGATAATCAAATCACTGAATGCTTTTGGATTAAGCTGAGAACTTAATAAACCGGATGTGTAAAAACTTTGGTAACCTGAATATGAAATTTTATAACCCGAATAAATTGCAAAATTTGTATTTAATTCCTTTGAAGCTTTTTCAAACAGCATATTTCTATCGACATTGCTTCGAGATGTATAAAGTTCCAGGTAAGATGATACTTGATTACTCTTGTCATTCAATACCCTGGCAAGCATTTCTTCATTTCGTTCATCAGTAATTTCTCTTATATAAAACGCTATTATAAAGAGAGGAATTATCGATACAAACAAAAATGCAAGCGCCAATTTTATCCTGAACGATAAAATTCTGCTTCGAAGCGCTTTAAAGTTTACAACTGCGCTGACTAATAGTATTGCTATAATTATAATCAGATGAATGAAAAATATTTTGAAGAAATCAGACAAGTTCCAGCTGAATCGTTTTTCAGGTCTTGCTAGTGCTATTATTTTTTCTCCGGATCCAGTGTCCTGCTTCAGAACAAAAACAAGATTATTTTCCCCATTCAAAATTATTTCTTTCCAGGCTTCATTCGATTTGTCAAATTCAGCATAAATGATTTTATCTTCTTCCGGTTTGGAAATATTTATATCTCCGTAAGAATTTATAAGCACTTTATCATGATAATCAAACATCCTTACAGCATCTATATCAAGAGCAGAAGAAATTCCGGCTTTCTCGCGTGAGAAGAATTTTGGCAATACTGAATAATTAAAATGATCTTCGTCGAATGAAGTCGTTATAAGTATATAGAAAGCCTTTCCAACATTAGGTTCAATAAGTGTATAACCAGAAATATTTATTTTATTCTCAAAAGCATTAGTCAGTGGAATTATATTTACTCCTTCCCGTTTATTTATTGCGCCGGCATTGTCGCCAAGTACATCAAATGCAATTGAAGTAAATCCCCCGAGGTATTTTTTATCTGCATCATAAAATTCTATGGATGAATTGATTCCCTCTTTATACAACAAGCTCTGAGTCCATAATTCAAAAGCATAAGCCGAATAATCATCAACCGAATTCATATTAGAGTTAACTTTTGAATTTATTAATGTTTGAAAAACAATGAACTGAATCTGATTTGAATTGATTCTA
>DAIEQP010000004.1 GCA_027347805.1 Ignavibacteria bacterium
TCGCAATTTTTTGATAAAGCAATACCTTCAAGATCGTCAGCGGATATCTTTAATTCATTAATTATTCTGCCGCTAAAATCAATTTCGTACACAGTGGAATTCGCGTCGGATACCGTAATCAAATTATTGCTTTTCGAATTATACACAAGCCCGGAGGGTTCTTTTACTGAGGTAGAATAAACCGCAACCTGCTTTAAGCCGGGGGCAGTCAATTCTTCTTCCTGCTTTGAATCAACCTGATTACAAGCTTGAAAAAAAACGAATATTGATAATATGTATAAATTCATTTTCACGTTAAATAATTACCAAAAGATTATCAGGAGTTTTGCTGATCATAAAAAACGTTTATGCTTTTTATTCCTTTCATTTCACGTAAGTCATGCATCAGTACGTTTATATCCTGATGTTTTCTTAATCGAATATAGTATGAATAATCAAACGAGTTATCTATTTCATTAGTAGCAATATTTATTATTTCAACCCGTGTGCAAAATTTCATTAATAGATCCAAAAATGACTTTTCGTTTGGTTCGCCGTTGGAGTAAGTAAATTTTAGGATATACTGATTCTGCATAAATACTGATAACTTATTGTTGGCAAAAAGAATAAACACAAGTGCCATTATTATTGTACCAACAATTGCAAGTTTGTGATATCCTACGCCGCTAGCCATCCCGATTCCAAGTGAAAGAAAAATATAAACAATATCTATCGTGTCTTTAACGGCTGTTCTAAATCGAATTATTGATAACGCACCAACAAGACTAAAAGCTCGGGCAAGATTATTGCCAATGATCATTATTATAAAAGCTGTTATTGCTGAAAGAAAAACAATTGAGTCAACAAAACTTTCGGCATAACCGGGCCCGCGATAAGTGAACCGGTAAACAAGAGAAATTATATAGCTACACAAAAGACTAACAAGCACGTTTACAAGTATTTCTGCAACCGATGGAGCAAATACATTCACGGAATGAAGATTTTCTAACATTGTCTCTCTTATGATAAGTATTTTAAAAAAGTATGTTGAAATGTAGACTCTATACCCATTACATATTTTGAAGCCGAATCTCTAAATACATCATATTTTTTCATTGCTCCGGGCAGCCAATTGGGTACAGATTTATGAAATTTAATTTCGAGCACAAAATATTCTTTTAACGACGGGACCAAATCTTTGTCTGTAAATAAATCAGAATATTTTTTCGTCGGTTTTGATCTAATATTTTTATCGAATGTTATCCTTACCCCAGAACCAAAAATACTTTCAAAAGCTTCTCTATCATACGTTATTAATACAGTGGGTTTTAACTGGTGAAGATTTAGGTAGTAGAGAAAACTTCTAACTCCGGAACTTTCATGTAGAACTCTGCTAGAATAATTAGGTAATAAAGAATAATCGTTCGTTGATAAAAAATTTTCTACATCGCGAAAATGAATTTTAATTCTATCTTTTGAAACCTGATCAACATTTTTTCTTTTTATTTCCATAAACACAACGGAGTTTTCAAGTTCCTGGTTATAACCTCTTATGCGAAATTTTAATCTCTCCTTATGTCCATCCAATTTTTGAAAATATGTCAGCATTCCGGGAGAATCCATGTAAATACTTCTGACTGTATATTCCTTTCTCTCTTTGTGAGCGGTATAAACATCATACTTCAAATATGGTAAAAAACTCCGGCGTAAATCATCCAGATAAATATTGGGTATGTAATATTTATACTCGAAGCGCGACATATTTTTTAGCGTACTAACCTTATTATCTGATCGAGTAGTTTGTTATTGCGTAGTTTTATAGAATTTTCAATCACCATTCCGGGTAAAAGTTTTTCCAATTTATTATCAAATAATACCGACAAAAAAACAACCTGCTGACCATTTACAAATTTCACTTGTTTATCAATAGAAATTATTTTCCCCTTGGCCGGTTCATCAATCCCGGTAAAATTGGAAACTATTTCCTGCCCCTCCGCAAATTCACTTAAATCATCAACTCTAACGGGTGTGTGAAGAATTATTTCTTTATAATTAATTATGTTTAACAATGTGTCGGGGGAAAAAGAAGAGATCATTTTTCCGCTGATTGGCGTTGTTAATACAAAATCAGATATCATTTTTTTAAGAAAGTCTAATTTTTCTTCAACCGCTTTTACCTGCGACTCGAGGTATTTTACTTCTTCCGGCTTAACGCCGGTAGAAAGGTTTTCTACTTGTGCTTTATAAATTTTTTCTTCTATCAGAAGAAGATTAAGATTCCACTTTTGCAGTTCATATTCTTGCTTTGATGTAAATCCTTTTTGAAAAAGCTGTGATGCTCTTTCAAGTAAAATTTTCTGTTCATCAATTTTTTCTGAAGTGTATTTAAGCTTGCTTTCTGCTTCACGAATTAGTGGTTCTTTTTGAGAACTGTTTTGAGATTTTAGGTTTGCTATTGCAATCTCGAGCTCGCCTTTAGCAGAAACAAGTTGATTCTCAACATTGCTTGATCTAATGTTTGCAATAGTGTCTCCTGCTATAAACTCTCTTTTCCCCTTCAGGTATTCATAAAATTTTATAGAAACCTGTTCTCCTCTTTCAAATTCGGAAATATTATATGAAGCGGTGTGTCCTTGTGAAAAATCTATAAGGTTGGAAATTATTTGTCCGCTGTTTCCCCTGGTTAAAAGCCACCTCTCTTTAGGAAAAACTTCCGAATATGTATTTATCCGAAATGGAGTTTCAACAAAAGCACTTAAAACTAAAATTGCAACAAATATTAAGAATATTATTCCGCCAACATGTAAAACTTTTTTTTGTCTGTAAATCATTTTATTTCCAGGACCTAAATAATTATTTCATCAATATCATTTTACGTATCAGAGTAAAAACTTCCCGAAACTAATTTATAGATGTAGATACCGCTGGTTAAATTAAATGTGGAAGAATTGAATGTAATACTATGGATTCCCGCACTTTTAACTTCGTCAACAATAGTTGCGATTTCTTCACCAAGTAAGTTAAAAACTTTTAAACTCACCTGCCCGGCAAAAGGCAATTCATAATCCACAACCAATTTCATTTTTTATTAAGTGCTCTAATAATTTTATCAATTTATTTTTATTGAACCCACTTGACGATTTTTTAATGCGGCCGCTTTTGAAATTTATTACATGCCTCTTTCAGCAGTCATCGGTAAACATCATTTTATTCAGGCAATTTTAACAAGAAACCTAAATTAATTTATGAAAAACTTGCATTATGACTTATAATTTAATACAATTGCGACAAGAAAGATTGATTAATAAGGCAAACATCAATTATATCATAAATAAATGAGGTGTTATGAAAAAAATCGAGGCTGTTATAAGACCATTTAAACTGGACGATGTTCACAATGCATTACTAGAAGCCGGCTTTGCTGGTCTAACCGTAACCGAAGTCCGTGGATACGGACGACAAAAGGGTCACAAAGAAATTTATCGCGGTGCCGAATACAATATTGAGTTTGTTCCTAAAATCAAAATTGAATTGGTCTGTGATGATGAAAAAGCAGAAAAAGCTATTTCAATAATTATTAATACCGCAAAAACTGGTGCTGTTGGCGATGGTAAAATTTTTGTGTCAACCGTTGACGAAACTATCAGAATAAGAACCGAAGAATCAGGCAGTTCTGCCCTTTAAATACTGGAGATAAAAATGAAAAAATTATATATACTATTAATTGTTTTAGCTGTCAGCATAAACTCATTTGCTCAATTAAAATTTGGAACAGATGTTTATAGCCGCTATCTCTGGAGAGGTTTAGATTTTGGTGACGCTCCTGCGTTTCAACCTAGCTTGACTTTTACAACCGGAGGTTTTTCTGTTGGCGCATGGGGCTCATATGCTTTTCCAACAGCGGGAACAACTTATTCCGAAAATGATTTGTGGGCTTCATATTCATTTACTTCGGAAAAATCCGGCTCGTTTTCTTTTATTGTAACTGATTATTATTTACCATCAGTTGGTATTCCTTTTGGATTTTACAAACCAAAAGATGGCTCTGGCGCTGCTCATACAATTGAAGGTGGATTAACTTATGGTGGTCCCGAATCTTTTCCAATTTCAATCGCTTTTTACACAAATTTATCCAACGATCCAGATAATTCATCTTATATCCAAGTCGGATATCCATTTACAATTACTGATGCAACAGTTACGCTTTCTGCCGGTTTTGTTCCAGCAGCCAGCGCTTATTATTTAACAGATAAAGGCAATTTTATCAATCTTAGTATTACAGCAGCTAAGTCTATTTCAATTACAGATAAATTTGCTCTTCCCATTAACGTATCATACATAGCTAATCCTGCACTAGATAAAACTCATTTAGTGTTTGGCGTAAGTTTTGTATTCTAAAATAAGGGAGAAATATTATGATGAAGATAAAATATATATTAGCAATTACTCTAGTTGTATTTACAATAATTATTTTGCTAAGTCCAGCTTCAATTTATGCTCAAGTTGATCCTTCGGGTGCGAATACTGGTACAATTAAAGATGTTGCTGCGAAAACTGTGGGGCAACCAACTTTAGAGGAGGTTGCAAATACTGCTGGTCATAACAAAATATCTATCAATATAATTTGGACGATGATAGCCGGCTTTTTAGTAATGTTTATGCAGCCTGGTTTTGCAATGGTTGAAACAGGATTTACCCGAGCAAAAAACGTTGCACATACAATGGGAATGAATTTTCTGGTTTACGCAATTGGATTAATTGGATTCTGGATTTGCGGATTTGCGTTTATGTTTGGAGGAGTTGGTGCAATTGGCGCCCTTGGCGGGACTCCCGGTTTAACAAATATGCTGAGCATAAATTTGTTTGGAAAAACTTTCGATATTATTGGCTATAGCGGTTTCTTTCTAAATGGTTCTGTTTATGATGTTGGTGTATTTGCGCTCTTTTTATTCCAAATGGTTTTTATGGATACTACAGCTACCATCCCGACTGGCGCAATGGCAGAGCGATGGAAATTTACTTCCTTTATGATATACGCTTTCTTTATTTCCATGCTTGTTTATCCAATTTACGGTGCATGGGTTTGGGGTGGCGGTTGGTTATCAGATCTAGGAACAAATTTTGGTCTTGGTCATGGTCATGTTGACTTTGCTGGATCATCAGTAGTCCACCTTGTTGGTGGAGTGGCTGCTCTTGCAGGTGCAATTGTTATTGGACCACGTATTGGAAAATACACTCGTGATGGAAAATCTCAAGCAATACCCGGCCACGATATTCCAATGGCAATCATTGGAACATTCATTCTCGCATTTGGCTGGTTTGGTTTTAACGCCGGCTCAACTTTAGCTGGAACTGACCTTCGCTTAACCGTTGTTGCTACAAATACGATGATCGCTTCTGGTGCCGGCGCACTAGCGGCAACTCTTTTAATGATGTGGAAATTTGGAAAACCAGATCCCTCTATGATGGCTAACGGTTTGCTAGCGGGGCTGGTTGCAATTACTGCTCCTTGCGCATTTGTTCCTTCGTGGGCTTCATTTTTAATTGGTGCTGTAGCAGGTGTTTTGGTTGTTTATGCAGCTTTTTTTATTGACCAAAAATTAAAAATAGACGATCCTGTTGGAGCCATTGCTGTTCATGGTGTTAATGGTGCTTGGGGAGTTTTATCTCTTGGCCTTTTTGCAGATGGAAGTTATGGTGATGGGTGGAATGGTGTTGCAGGAACGGTAAAAGGTTTGTTCTACGGCGATGCTAGCCAGTTAGGCGCTCAATTAATTGGAACCATTACATGTATAATTTTCACATTTGTTATGATGTATACTTTCTTCAAACTACAACATAAATTCTTTGGCATACGCACAAATCCTGAAGATGAAATTTCCGGATTAGATATGCCTGAAATGGGCATTAAAGGTTACGAAACAGAATAAACATAATCTCCTCTCTGGAACCAATGATCCCGCAGAAATGCACCGTTTCTCTCTTTGCCATATAGAGAGAGACGGTTGCGGGATTGATTTTTTCCTACTAATATTTTCACACAAATAATAATTGAACAATAATATATATTGGCAGCAAAACAATTAATGAAAACTTATAAATGTATGTAAAGAAATCGGGCATTTTGATATTATTCTCTTCGGCAACTGCCTTCACCATAAAATTTGGTCCATTACCAATGTATGTCATACTTCCGAAAAATACTGCACCGATACAAATTCCACGCAGGAGTTCTTCAGAAATTCCAGCAACAATACTTCCCGATATCTGCCCCAGTCCCAATGCAAGCGAATGAAATGTAACTGCTGTTGGAGTGTTGTCTAGAAAACTACTTAATAGCCCGGAGAAATAATAAAATTGTGAGGGTGAAGTAATTCCAAGGAGTTTTGCATTTGATTCAAGATAAAGTAAACAGGGCACCATTGTAATAAAGATTCCGATAAATAAATATGCTACTTCTTTAATTGGTTCCCATGTAAAGCTATTTGAGTCTCTCGTCAATTTTGTTGTAAATAAAAGAGACAATATTGCCATGCAAATTATCATCCCTTCACGAACGAATTTATAAAAATGATTTTCTGAAATGAATGGCAGGTACTGCTCATTCAAAAACGCAACGGAAAGAACTATTCCTATCATCCACAAAAAATTCAATTTTCCAAAAAGTTTTAATGGACGAATTGATGAGTGATCCAGTTTGATTGCTGATTCAGGTTCTTTGGAGTAAAAATGTCTATCGACAAAAAAATAAATTATCAACAACGATAAATTTGTAAACAGCCATTCCGGGATCAAATGGAAGAACCAGGAAAAATGCGCGCCTCGAAGATACATCATAAAAAGAGGCGGGTCTCCAAGTGGTGTTAACAAACCTCCGCAGTTTGCAACTATTCCTATGAAAAATAAAATTGTATGTACCTTAAAAGTTCTTTCTTTGTTTGTCTGTATCACGGGACGAATTAAAAGCATCGCCGCACCAGTTGTTCCAACTACTGAAGCAATAAGCGCTCCTATACCAAGAAAAGTTGTGTTAACTATTGGCTTTGCTTCTATGTCCCCAGATAAAAAGATTCCGCCTGTGACAACATAAAGAGAACCAAGCAGAATTATGAATGGTATGTAATCAAAAACTATCGTTTCGAAAAGTTTTTCACTAAGTCCGGCAGATATTAGATATACGATTATCGGTACGCTAAGCAATCCCGCAACAATTAACTTGTTCCTGTTTTTTTCCCAGAAGTGATTCCAAAACAAAGGGAAAATTGCAATTGAAAGAAGCATTAAAACAAAGGGCAGTGTGGTTATAAGAGGAATGTTTGGATTCATTTCATTCTTTCATTTAGACTATTATGGTATGTGCAAAATTAACTCTTTGTTATAAAAGAGCATAACGACCGAGGAGATAAACTAATTTTATCCGGTTATTTCTTTAGCATCAAGTCGATTGATTTCTACAGAAAATGATTGCAGGGTTTTTACCATATATTCTTTTGATTCATGCTTGGTTGCATCTGCAATAATATTCAAATTAATCTTTGGGTTATCCCTGCTTTTCACATCTTTGAATTTCATAAAAGAAAATACGGATCCCAGCAAAGATTGAATTAATCTGGCTAGATCTTCTTTGTCTGCTTTTGCAATCGCTTTTAAATTGTTTTGATTGATGAACACGGTTTGTAAAGAATTTGCTGGATCATTAAACGAATCGAAAATATTAACAACCAGCCGCTCTATAAATTCCAGAATGTCTTCCCTGTTAATATTTTTATCATACGCGACTATTTCTTCAAATGCTGCTTTCATTTTCATATTAAGAACATAATTTTTGGGGGCTACCATGCCGGCAAACACAACATCTTTTTGAAACATATATGTAAAACTTGCCTCCAATATCTTTTCATCTGTTTTAACAAATCCTTCTATTTTTAATTCTGCCTGCACGAATATGTTAAACACAAAATTAAAATCGATCTGCTGATTGTTTAAAACAACATCCGACTTATCTGCATCAATGTTCTTCAAATTAAGTGCGTCTTCAGAAATTTCTTTTTTATCAGATTTAATTTCGAATAGTTCTTTTTTCACATCGGCAATTTTCATTTTTTGGAAATCAAGCAAAGACTTCTGAAGCCCGTTTATTTGTCCTGATCCTATTTTAACGCTCATAAAAGTTTTTCTTTTATTATCGAATCAAAAGGATGTAAATAAAGGTGTATTAAAATCGAGGATATTATCTAACTTTGTTTGCAAGCACGTTTTTCATTTTTTCAATCATTCCCTCAACCCCCTGCAAACCACCGGTATGTAAAGCAATTATTGTTTTGTCTTTTCCAAAATATCCGTTTCTTCCTAAATGATAAATTCCATACATCATTTTGCCTGTATAAATCGGATCGAGCTGAATCATATTGGCATCATAAAAATTCTGAATAAACAGAATTAATTCCCGATTAATTTTTGCGTATCCGCCAAAATGATAATCAAGATTGATTGACCAGTTTGTGTACGCTTTTCCGTTATATGCGCTGATTAGGTTTTTTACATTGTTATTTAAAAACGCACCTCCCCGCAACACAGAAAATCCAAGAGCTTTTTTGTTTCCGTCGAGACCGGCGATTACTCCAGCAATTGTTCCCGCTGTTCCGCATGCGCTGCAAATAAAATCATAATCCATTTCTATGAGCGATGGAATTTCGGATCCTCCCTTAAGAGCCAATACATTTGTTCCCCCTTCAGGAACAATGTAAACTTTGCCAAATTTTTTATTAATCCACTCTTCGAATTCGGGCAGATGCTTTTTTCTATAATCAGATCGGCTTACATAAAATATTTTCATGCCCAATTCTGTAACGGCTTTCAGGGTTGGATTTAAAGGCAGATGTTCTTCGCCGCGAATTAAACCAATTGTTTCAAAACCAAATTCTTTTCCTGACGCTGCAAGCGCATGAATATGATTTGAGTACGCCCCGCCAAAAGTTACAAGTGTTTTATAATCGTTTTCTTTTGCATACACTAGATTGTATTTCTGCTTAAACCATTTATTGCCGGAAATTATTGGGTGAATTAAGTCGAGGCGTTTCACAAAAACTTTTACAGGAATTTCATCTGGAAAAGTAACCTGTATTAATTCTGCTTTTGAAATATCTATCACCGACTCGAAATTCAATTTTACTCCAAATTCATGGAAACTATTTTACTAAAGCCGAACTATAAAGCCAAGAGTTTGCAACTGAAATATTTATTCATCGTCTTAATTTCGAACAAATGGTGCTGCATGAAAAAGATTAATTCCAATAAAACCCTTACCTGGAAAATTGTTAAAAATTTTTTAATTGAATATGGCAAGCTTATTCTTCTTTTATTTATTGTCACTTCGTCTATTATTCAAGGGTCGCGTGTTCCAACCGGTTCAATGGAATCAACAATTTACATCGGCGACTGGGTAATGCTGAACAAACTTGCATACAATCTTACAACGCCAAGAAATATTCCTTTCACAAATATTGCCCTTCCCCACGCCGAACTCTTAAGGTGGAATGATCCGAAACGAGGAGATATTGTGGTTTTTGAATTCCCGGGCAATAGAGATGAAATTAGAAACGCTGCGATAGAAAATTATGTTAAAAGATGTATTGCTGTTCCCGGCGACACTGTTGTTGTTCGCGATAAAGTTTTATTTGTAAATGGAAAAGAAGCGCCAATTCCTTTTCACGCTCAATACGTCCGCAGTTTTACATTACCGAAAGAATATGCTGAGCCAGAAACTTTTCCCAAAGGAATTCCGCAGAACGGTGACAATTATGGACCAATAATCGTTCCTAAAAAAGGTGATGTAATTAAATTATCGGTTAGCAATATTGAACAGTGGAAAACTTTTATAAACCGAGAATTTCTTAGAGATGTTGTTAATGTTGAAAATGGAAAAATATTTATTGAGGGCAAAGAAACAACCGAATATAAAATTACTGATGATTATTATTTTATGATGGGTGATAATCGGGACAACAGTCTCGACTGCAGGTATTGGGGTTTTGTTCCTAGAAGAAATGTGGTTGGCAAGCCAATGTTTGTTTATTGGTCGTGGAACAGTGACATTCCGTTTTCAGATTTTTTTAATTTACTTGCATCAGTAAGATTAGATAGAATAGGAAAGATTGTCTATTAGATTATTCGCTGTCTATTCCAGCGTAGTCCATAACCCATTTTTCGGTTCTTGGTTCGTCTTTAAAGAATTCTTTTGATTTACCGGAAGTTAATGCCCATCTATCGATCCAGGAGATTCCCCCGGCTTTAATAAATGTATCTTCCGATTTATAGGCTTTGTCTTTTAACGCTTCACCAAGAGTTATGAAATCATAATTCTTTTCGCTGATGATTGAACAAAGTTTTTCTATATAATCAGAGTTTAACCTGTTTGCGTGTATTAAAAGAATATGAGATATATTTCTTCCAAATAATTCAAACGATTTTTTTTCGTACCACTCAATTTTAGATTTCATGTAAAGCAAATATTCTTTCGCAACTATTTTCGATGAATCTGTTTTTCCGGAAGAAACTGCTTTTTCATAGGCGGCGGCATAAATCCATTCAGAATTATCAATTGTAACGGGCGCAATTGTATATCCGTTGTTATTCAGAAAAGATTCTATTTCGTGTTTAACTTCAAGACTTCTTCCTGTTTGAAGATAAGGATGGCGGAAATATTTATACTCTTTTCCGTAACCTGACACCAAAGATTTACAAATTTTCTCTCCGTTTAAAATATCTTCTTCATATTCTTTTACAGAAACCTGGTTTGCGCTTTTGTGAGAATAAGTGTGGTTTCCCAAATCAAATCCAGCATTCAACCAGATTTTTAACAGATCTATTTTTACTTTAGATACTTTTTGATCATCATACAGCTGGTTTTCATTTACAAAACCAATTACTGGTGCATGCATCTTTTTCAAAGATCCAACTAATTTTTCAATAATCTGCGTTTGAACTTGTGGGGAACATTTTCTGCCGCCCGCAGCAATCGGAAGATCATCTATTGTTATTGCAATTTTTCCCTGTGCAAAAAAACAAACTGGAATTAAAAATAAAATTCCTATTACCAACGAATAGTGTTTTAGTTTAATCATACCGCTCAATAACCAACACGATTTTCTGCAAGTTTATTTATCCACTCGCTCGGCTCTGGCTGACGTCCGCTGAAAATTGAATTTGAAACTCCTCTTGCTTTTGCCCAGCGCGAAAGCCAATCAAGTCCGCCGTAATCAACATAATTATCCTTAGTCTGATAAACTTCATCTTTCATTGCTTCTTCAAGAGTTACTATTGTATAACCTTTCCCGCGAATCATATCTATAATTTTAATCCAGCTATCACTGCACATTTCGGAATTGTGAAGAATAAGAATTTGGCTTATTTCCCTTTTAAATAAATTGATTGATTGTTTTTCTCCCAAAGTAATTCTATCTGACAATAATTTTACAAATTCATCCGCAGCTTTTTTCATCGAAACAGTGTCTTTGTTCTTCATAAGATTTCTATATGCTTCTGCATAAGTCATTTCAGCGGGAGAAGTAATTGTCGCCGGAGCAATTGTATATCCGTTTTTCTCAAGAAACTTTTCAATTTTCGTTTTATCTTCCAGAGTTATACCGGTTCGCAAATAGGGAAACCGGAAATATTTAATTTGTTTGCCTTTAGCCTTTAGCAAAGCAGAGCAAATAATTTCTCCCTTCTTTATATCTTCGGTAAATTTATCAACCGGAAGTTTGTTTGCATCTGCATGCGAAAACGTATGATTGCCTAAATCCAATCCAGCATTAAGCCATTCTTCAAGCAACGAGATTCTTCTTTTCTCTTCTCTTCCGTTACTATAACAAAATGTTTCGTTTACAAAACCGATAATCGGTGCATTTGTTTTTTTTAACTGGTCCAACCCTTTCAGAAATATTTCTTTATACTTTGTGGGGGAATGATTAACGCTCGTCGCCAGGGGAAGATCGTCAACGGTTATTGCAAGTTTTTTTGTCGAAGCCGTGTTTTGCTGTGCCGAACAAATTGAAAGCCCGATAAAAAAAGTCAGTATAA
>DAIEQP010000232.1 GCA_027347805.1 Ignavibacteria bacterium
CATGATATTATTTTTTATTAACTCATCGATAAAAGCCCAGGCATTCTGAATGTGAACATTATCATCATATGTTCCATGAACTATCATCAACCTTCCGTGAAGATTCTTTGCGGTACCCAGAAATGAATTTCTTTCAAATCCATCTTTATTTTCTTTTTCAGTTTTCATTGATGATTCGCCAAATTTTGTATCATAGAACCGCTGATCAGAAACAGCAGCCACTGCAATACCGGCTTTAAATTCCTTTGAATTAGTCATTGCGTTAAGAGTAAAACTACCTCCGCCGCTCCATCCCCAAACTCCAATCCTTGATGAATCTATATAATTTTGATTCTTAAACCATCTGACAGCATCAACAAGATCATTTAATTCGACATTGCCGCTGAGATTTTTTGTTAAAAGATTTTCAAGTTTCTTGCTGATTGCACATGCTGAACGCGGATCAACGATTGCAGTAAGAAATCCATTTTCTATCAATACATTATCAAAGTAAATTGAATTGCGCCAGTTGTTAAGCACCTGCGGAGCATAGGGACCGCCATACAAATAAATAATTAATGGATATTTTTTATTAGCATCAAAATTTGCAGGTTTCACAATTTCAACAGGAAGCGGAAATCCATCACGGGCATTTACAGTAAATTGTGTGGGGCGTTCCAAATTTATTTTTGCAAATAAATCCTTATTGGATTCAGCAATAGTTTTAATTAATTCCCCGCTGCATTTGTGCAGGTTGAGAACAGGCGGGTTTTTAATATTTGAGTAGGTATCAAAAAAATATTTAGTGTCGGGGGAAAAATATATTTTATGAGTACCATCAAGATTCGTTATCCGTCGGAAATCAGATCCATCAAATTTTACCGAATACAAATGTTTTTCTTTATGATCTTTTTCCTGAGCAGTAAAATAAACTAATCCATTTTTTTCATCAACCGCACTAACAGAGCGGTGAACCCAATATGCAGAACCGCTGCTTGAAGCCACTGCCCATTCACCTTTTGTAATTTGGTTAATTAGATTACCATCAATTGAATAACGATAAAGGTGCGCGAAACCAGTTCTTTCACTCATCCAGATAAATTCTCTTCCTTCTTTCAAGAAATAAAGATCATCATGAATATTAACCCAGCCCGGATCTTTCTCTTTTAGTATCTGCTTTGCCTCACCGTCTCCTGCGTTTGCAATTAATATATTCAACTCATCCTGGTAACGGTTCATTGTTTGAATAGCGAGTTCTTTGGAATTTGGCAGCCAGTTAACTCTTATAATATATTCGTAAGGATTCTTCGAAAGGTCAATCCAAGTAGTTTTCGGATTTACAACATCTATTACACCTACTTTTACAATTGGATTTGGATCACCAATCTTGGGATACTTCTGCTTAATTACACGCGGCACCCATGGTTTTATATCAGAATAATAAATAGTAGATACATTGCTTTCATCCGTTTGCAGATATGCAATTGATTTTGAATCGTTACTCCACCAATAAGCAATATCATTTCTGCCAAAAACCTCTTCCCAGTAAACCCAGGATAAAGTTCCATTCAAAATATTTTCAGAACCATCAGCTGTTAAAGCAGTCTCTTTCTTCGAGCGAATGTCATAACAGAATAAATTATTATTACGAACATAAGCCAGTAAATTTCCGTCAGGCGAAAAGTTTACATTTTTTTCGACTTCAGAAGTATTTGTTACTCTTTCAAAATCTGCTGCAGCAAAAGTGAGAATATAGATATCGCCATTTAAAACAAATACCGCTTTATCTCCAAGTTTACTTATTGATGAAGGTACCGGCAGATATTCATATGATTTATCACCGGTGGCATCTTTAAGATTTGTAATTGCCGTTTTCAAATCAACAACTGGTTTTCTTGTAAGTGATTCAGGATCGAAAATATTTAGTACACGATTTTCCTTTGCAACCCTTGAATCATATTCAATTGCTTTTCCATTTGTGAGCCAGTAATAATTTGGAAGCTGGGTAATTGACTGCCCTTCATCACTGTAAATCCATTCGACTGTTATTTTCTGTTTCTCCTGAGCGAATGAATTAATTGAAATCAATAAAATGAAAATGAAGCTGCTGAAAATTTTTCTACCGGTTCTCATATATTACCCGTCGTTTAGAATATTTTTATGCAAAATAGAATTTTTATTGCAAGTATTTCAAATGCCAATTTATAATTGCGTCTTCTCTAATTTGATTATATTTTTTACAATCATTTCACCAATTGAAAGAAAGAAAACTAAATGAATAATCACAGACCGACTCTAAAAGAGATTTTAAACATTACAGTGCTAATCTCTGCGCTGGGTTATTTTGTTGATATATACGATCTAATTCTTTTCGGTATTGTCAGAATTCCAAGCCTTACTTCCATGGGAATTAAGGGAGAAGAATTAATAAATGTTGGCGTTTTTCTTCTTAATATGCAGATGGCAGGAATGTTAATTGGCGGAATTATTTGGGGAATTTGGGGAGACAAGAAGGGTAGAATTTCAGTTTTGTTTGGTTCGATTTTTCTTTATTCAGTTGCAAATGTTATCAATGCATTTATAACTGATGTTCACACATATGCTATTCTCCGGTTTATTGCCGGTGTTGGTTTAGCCGGTGAATTGGGCGCCGCTGTTACTTTAGTAAGCGAAACAATGTCGAAAGAAACACGCGGATACGGAACCGCAGTTGTTGCAACGATTGGTGTTACCGGAGCTGTTGCTGCATTCATAGTTGGTGAATTGTTCAACTGGCAGATTGCGTTTATTGTTGGCGGCGCATTAGGATTCATTCTTCTTATTGCGAGAATAAAAATGTTTGAATCCGGGATGTATAAAAGTATTGAAACGGCAAATGTTAAGAGGGGAGAATTTTTGCAGCTGTTTACGAACAAGGAAAGATTTCTTCGCTATCTTTATTGCATTTTAATTGGTTTGCCAATTTGGTATGTAGTTGGAATTCTTATAACATTTTCTCCAGAATTTGGAAAAGTACTTGGTGTAACTGGTCCAATTAATGCCGGCAAGTCAATAATGTTTACTTATATTGGTTTAATTTTCGGTGATTTCATAACTGGATTTTTGAGCCAGATTCTGAAAAGCAGGAATAAGGTTGTAGCAATATTCATTGTAGTAACGTTTATTCTTGTATTGTGTTATTTATTCATCAAGGGTTTATCCCCAGAAATGTTTTATTCCCTTTGCATCATTATTGGTTTTGCTATTGGTTACTGGGCTGTTTTTGTAACAACAGCATCGGAACAATTTGGAACCAACCTGCGTGCAACTGTAACAACGACAGTTCCAAATTTTATCCGAGGTTCTGTAGTGCCAATTACATTATTTTTTTCATACCTGAGGAATTCAGTCGGGATGATTAACTCTGCATTGATCGTGGGAATAATCTGCGTTGCAATTGCATTATTTGCCGTCTCGCAACTGAAAGAAACTTTTGGAAAAGATTTAGATTACCTTGAAGAGATCTAATAAATGTGATCAAATAGACTTATCTTTATATTAAATTAATTTTAAAACCAAAAACATTACCAATTGCATTTTTTATGAATCCACTTGAAAACATAATTGATTTTATTTTACACATTGACAAACACTTATTTGAAATAATACAGCAGTATGGAACTGTAACCTATATAATTCTTTTCGCAATTGTATTTGCTGAAACCGGATTAGTATTTACACCTTTCCTACCGGGCGATTCTCTTTTATTTGCAGCCGGGGCATTTGCGGGTCTCGGCCAGCTAAACGTTCATCTTGTGTTTTTAATTCTTTCACTATCTGCAATTATTGGCGATACTGTAAACTACTGGATTGGCCATTACATGGGAATGAAACTTTTTGAAAAATATCCGCGGATTCTTAAAAAAGAATATCTGGATCGAACTCATAAATTTTACGAAAAGCATGGTGGCAAAACAATTATAATTGCACGGTTCATGCCGATTATAAGAACGTTTGCACCATTTGTTGCCGGAATTGGATCTATGACTTATTCAAGATTTATTCAATACAACATTATCGGCGGAGTAATCTGGTGTGCCGTTTTTGTATATGCCGGATATTTCTTCGGAAACCTTGAAGTTGTAAAAAATAATTTCACGTTCGTCATCTTTGCGATAATATTTATTTCAGTACTTCCCGGACTTATCGAATTTACACGTCATAAATTTGGAAACAAAAAAGAATTGGGAACCTAAACTTTTGGTTCCCATCCTTTTTCATATTCACGTTTCCACATTTTGATAGCATCTTTATCATTGAGAATGTGGGCATTCTTAGTATCCAAATGTAAGTCCCTTCCAACCTTCCATGCGATGTTTGATAATTGAAGAATTGTAACCGATTTATTTCCTTCTTCAATTGGTGAATGAAGCTGTTCGCCAGTTCTAATTGCTGAAGCCAGATTTTTAAAGTGCTGACATGTCATTGTATCAATACTTCTAAAATCCTGTGTGGTAGCTTCACTCTTAACTACATACTCATCTATTTTTTTATCATCGATACCGTATATCTCGTAACCGCCACGATCCAAAACAACAGTTCCTTGTGTACCGTAAATTGCACAGCCCCGGTCTTTATTAAAATATTTTTTACCGTTGCAGCTCCTTCCTTCCCAGACAATTGTTTTATCACCAAATTCAAAATTTGTAACTAAAGTATCATAAAATTCCCAATCATCTTTTGCATGGAATCTCCCGCCCGCAGCAGAAATTTTATTTGGAATATCAACCTGCAGAGCCCATCTGCATAAATCAACTTCATGGGTACCGTTATTTAGAGTTTCGCCTGTTCCCCAATGCCAGAACCAGTGCCAATTGTAAGGATGAACATTGTCTTTATATGGTTTTCTTGGTGCGGGTCCCTGCCATAATTCCCAATCAAGATAATCCGGCACAGGAACAACTTTTCCAACGCCGATCGGTTTTCTAACGTTAGCATACCAGCTTTTTCCCAAATAAGGATTGCCAATCACACCTTCATGAATCTTTTTCATCACGTTGATTGTATGTTCAGAAGATCTCTGCTGATTTCCCATCTGAACTAATTTCTTGTACTTTTTCTGTGCCGCAACAAGTAGTTCTCCTTCATGTGGATTATGGCTGCATGGTTTTTCAACATAAACATGCTTACCTGCCTGCAAACCCATGATTGCCATTGGTGCATGCCAGTGTTCAGGAGTAGCAATTGTTATCACATCAACATCTTTTGATTCAAGCATTTTACGAAAATCAATAACAGTTTTTGGTTCGCTGCTAAAATTTTCTTTCACTGCTTTTGAAAATTTTTCAAGCTCTCTTTTATCAACATCACAAATTTGAGTTACCATTGAATTCGGAGACATTCTCACACCTTCAAGATGAGCATATGCCCTTCCATGAAGTCCAATAATTCCATAATTCAGTCTATCGTTTGCGCCAATAATATTTGAATAACTCTTAGCATTAACACTAACCATAATTCCTGCAGCTGCCAGTGCTGATTTTTTTATAAAATCTCTTCTCGATTCAGACATAAAAATCCTCCTTATTTAAGTTCTTTTATTTTTATACTTCTGAACCAAACTTCATCGCCATGATCCTGAAGAAGAATATGACCTTCGCTTCCCTCGCCAAAATTTGGCCAAACTTTGTATTTGCTGTTTGATACTAATGCACGCCACATCTGATTTGATCTTTTATACTCAACTGTTTTAAATCCGTTAAGCCAGTGTTCAACATGATTTCCATTCACAACAATCTTTGCGTTATTCCAAATTCCAATGCCGTTAAATCTTTTATTTATCGGCGCAATAAGATCATAAAGTCCGGCACAAGTTCTGTTACCGGCAACACCAAGTTTAGCATCTGGATGTTTTTCATCATCAAGAATTTGATACTCGCATCCAATTGCTGATCCTTCTCCTTTATTCAAATCTGGATCAACAAAATATTTAATGCCGCTGTTAGCTCCTTCTGTAATTAAAAATTCAGCCCTCAGCTCAAAATTCTTATATTTTTTTGAAGTGATGATGTCGCCACCATTACGTGATTCAGCACCGCCAGATTTCATTACTTTCAAAATACCATCTTTCAATTCCCAGCCGTTTTCAGGAAACTTATCAATCTTTGCACCATGCCAGCCTTCTGTTGTTTTTCCATCCCATAATAATTTCCAGCCTTCTTTTATTTCCTTCTCACTCAGTATATTAGGAACATAATTGTATTGCGGAATAGTGTTTTTATTTTTTGTCAAATTCTTTGCTACATCTACTGTAAGAATCCTGATGTTTTTCCACTCAACTTTAATTCCTTCTTTGTTTTTATCATTTCCAATATCATGAACCTGTAATGCTATAAATCCTTCCTTGGTCATATCATCAATAATGTCAGCGCAGGGAATTCCATTCACCCAAGTTCTGATTGAACTGCCGTATGCTTCAATTCTTACTTTATTCCATTGATTTTGTTTGAACGCTTTTTGTCCAACTTGATTTTCAGTTAATGGATATAACCAGCCTCTCCTGGCTTCATCGTAAATACCCCCGGTCCAGCAGCGTGGTGAAGGATCAATTTCAACCTGGTAACCGTGAACTCTGCCGTTTTTAAAATCAGATCTGCTTTCACTTCTAATTTGCATACCCGAATTCATTTGCGGATCAACTTTAAATTCGAGCTCCAAAATGAAATCAGAATAATTTTTTTCAGTAGCAAGAAAACTGTTTGGAGAATTCAGAACTGATTCTCCTACCAACATATTATTTACAACCGAATATTTTGCATTGCCGTTTATCTGTTTCCAACCGGTAAGGTCTTTTCCATTAAAAAGATTCTCCCATTTTGGCTGGGCGTTAGCAACCATCGATAAAGCTATAATGAATAGACAGATTTTGATTTTCATAAATTGTTCCGCTTAGTTTATTTGTTAAGGAATTGACACAACATAGTATTTTGAATTTTGATTTGCAGACAAAATAAAATTACTTAATAAAGACGGGCACAGAAATGAATCGCCCTTAGAGAAACTTAACTGCTGAATATCATCCCCGATTTTCCATTTAACAGACAAATCTCCTTCTAGAATTAAAACAATCAAAGGTTTTTTCCTTGTTATAACCGGGTGTTCATTACCTGCTGGTTTAGAATAAACTCCAACTTCAAATTCTTTTGCACTTGTTCGATAAATAAATTCATCAACAAACATTTCTTTGTTAATCAAATTAAATTCAGCAAACTCATACTTTATAATTTCCAATAAAGTGGTAACATCCTTGAATTTTGGTGTTAGTCCGGCTCGAACAACATTATCGGAGTTTGCC
Source organism: Ignavibacteria bacterium (assembly GCA_027347805.1). Classification (GTDB taxonomy): domain Bacteria; phylum Bacteroidota; class Ignavibacteria; order Ignavibacteriales; family Melioribacteraceae; genus Stygiobacter. Next base: position 7,313 of record DAIEQP010000232.1, read on the forward strand.
ATACATTCGACAATATTTCCTTTTATGTAGGCATGAGGAATTCCCGCATCCGTAAAAATTGCCTGTCCCGGTTTAAGTTGCAGCAAATTATAAAAGAATAATGAAAGTAGACCAACATCATTGCCGTAAAGCTTTTGCTGAAGTAAAAACTGTTCTTCTAACTGGTTTTTTTCTATCAGATTTTCCAATCTGGTTGTTAATGAATTAATCACTTTATCAAGCACATTCTGATTTAGCGAATTTTGCATGATAACTTTATAAGCATTTTGTATCTGCTCGCCAAGTTTATCTTCTTCCGACAAGTCCACAACATTATTAAAGATTTCTTCACCTAAAATTATTTTTAGTTCAGAATACTTCTGAAAATTTTCTTTAATCTGCTTTAACGGCTGAAATCCTGCAAGCGCTGTTAATTCATCAACAGCAATTGCAATTTCAGGTTTATGATTATCATCTGGATAGTTCAATGGATCTTTTTGGTGAAGTAATTCTGCTTGTTTTTTATTTGGATGCAGCTGAATTGATAATGCCTGAGCCGCCGACAATACCTTTAACAAAAATGGCAGTTGAATGCCAAAATTATCTATCGTTTCTTTACCAAGAATTTCATTAGGATATTTTTGAATTGCCGCATCGAGTGGAATTAAATTATCATCAACTTCTATTTCAGAAGGCGCTTTTGGATGGGCTCCAATCCATAATTCAGCATAAGGTAAATTATTTTCGGCGTCAATATTCAATAATCTGGGTATGTATGCATTTTCATTTTTTGTCCCCCATGCATAATGTTGAATTTTATTATACAGCTTGTAAGGTTTGGGTAAAATTGTTTTCAATTCAATCCGCTCTTCTTACTAATAAATAAAAATTATTTCTATGGTAATCTACTGACAAAAATTAAATATATTTTGAAAAAAGATTCTAGAATTCTAGTCGGAAATAGTATAAATGAAAAAATTATTATTGATTCTGTTATCAGGAATTTTTCTTTATTCGTGCAGTTCGCAAAAAGAAGTTGAAAAGCCAAAAACTGAAGAGAAACCGCAGCAGGTTGCAATCAAAAAAAGAGAACTTAGTTTCGAATTTGAGACACAAAATTCTAAAACAAATGCATCATTAAGAGGAATTTCTGTTGTAGATTCATTGACTGCCTGGGCAAGCGGTTCTAAAGGAACGATTCTTAGAACTACCGATGGCGGTAAATCATGGCACGAATCAAAAGTAAAAGGTTACGAATCACTCGATTTCAGAGACATTGAAGCATTCAGTAAAAATTCCGCTATTGTAATGTGTGTAGATGCGCCGGCATTCTTTTTCAAAACTACTGATGGAGGTAAAAACTGGAAAAGAAAATATATGAACCTGGATCCTAAAATATTTTTCGATGGATTTGCTTTTTATGATGAAGATAACGGTATTGCATTCAGCGACCCGATCGACGGAAGATTTTTTATTGTTAAAACAAAAGATGGCGGAGATACATGGAGAGAAATTCCATCAATGAATATTCCCGGAGTATTAAAAAGTGAAGGAGGATTTGCTGCAAGCGGAACTTCAATTTCAATTTTTGGCAAAGACTTGGTCTGGATTGGTACTGGCGGCGGTGAAAGATCCAGAATATTTTTTTCGCAGGATGCAGGTGAAAATTGGAGAGCAGTAGATTCTAAAATGAAAGGCGGCAATTCAACTTCCGGAGTATTTTCTATTGCATTTAAAGATGATTTGAATGGTCTTGCAGTTGGCGGAGATTATAAGAACAACAAAGATAAAAATGGCAACGCTGCATATTCTGATGACGGAGGATTAAGCTGGATGCCGATTGAAACAAATCAGCCATCAGGATTTAAATCCTGTGTTGCCTGGAATCCACAAAATAAATTTTATCTTGTGACAGGAACCTCAGGGACAGACTATACAATAGATGACGGCAAAACATGGATTCAGGTTGACCAAAAAAGTTTTAACAGTATAGGTATTTCCAAAACTGACGGTACTACATTTTTAATCGGCGATAACGGATCGATAGCAAAACTAAAAGTAACCGAAAAATAAACGGATAAATTTTGGTGCAACGGTTAAGTTCATCAATATTTTCTCTATTAATTATTCTTACCTGTTCACAAATCTTTTCTCAAACAAAGATTAACAGGTATGCCTTGGTTAATAGGCATAATATCACTGTCACAAGTTTCGATTCTCTTTCATCACTTTCGGTTGGAAATGGCGAATTTGCTTTTACTGTCGATGCAACAGGTCTGCAAACATTTCCTGAGTTTTATAAAAATGGAATTCCGCTTGGAACACAATCCCAGTGGGCATGGCATTCTTTTCCGAATAGCAACAACTTCCAATATGATGAGACTTTACGAGAATTTAATTTTAATGGAAAGAAGGAATTATATCCTTACCAATTTTCTTCTCCTGATAGAAAGAAAAAAGCCTCTGATTGGTTCCGGCAAAATTCACATAGACTTCATCTTGGAATAATTGGTTTAGAATTAATTTCTACAAGCGGGGAAAAGATATCTGTAAATGATATCACTAATATTCATCAGGAATTGAACATATGGACCGGTGAAATTACAAGCAAATTTGAAATCGAAAATTATCCCGTGAAAGTGACAACTGTATGCCACCAGGATAAAGACCTTATCTCAATAAAAATAATTTCTGAATTAGTAAAGAAAAAACAAATAAAAGTATGTTATCGTTTTCCATATCCAACCGGTGAGCATACAGATTGGGCTTGCAACTTTAATCAACCCGATAAACATATTACAACATTAAGTATAAAAAATAATTCAGCATTATTAGAAAGAGTTATTAATGATACTAAATATTATATAAAAATCGATTGGCGAAATAAATCCGTAATTAACGAAATCTCTAAACACAATTTCATTTTATCATCAGAGAATAATGAAGACGAAATTGAATTCTCATGTCAGTTCACTAAAAATATATTAACGGAAAAGTTACCTTCATTCTCATCAACCGAAAGAAACAGTTTTTATAATTGGAAAAAATTCTGGATGAACGGCGGGGCTGTTGATTTAGAGGGCAGTACTGATCCAAGAGCAGTTGAACTTGAAAGAAGAATCATACTTTCTCAATATCTAACAAAAATTCAATGTTCAGGTTCAATACCGCCGCAAGAAACGGGATTAACATACAACAGCTGGTTTGGAAAATTTCACTTAGAAATGCATTGGTGGCATGCAGCTCATTTCGGCTTTTGGAATAGAATTGATCTGCTTGAAAAAAGTCTTGAATGGTATAAAAGCATTTTACCAGAAGCTAAAAAAATCGCAGAGCGCCAGATTTTCTCAGGTGTACGTTGGCCTAAAATGGTTGACATGACAGGTATAGACAGCCCATCTAAAGTTGGACCATTTCTAATCTGGCAGCAGCCGCATATAATTTACTTTGCAGAACTTTGTTACCGTGCTCATCCCAACAAAAAAACATTAGACAAATACAAGGACTTAGTATTTGCTACTGCAGAATTCATGTCGTCATTCGCTAATTATGAAAAGGAAAATGACAGATACATATTAGGCAAAGGAATTATTGCAGCACAGGAAAGATTTGATCCTCAAGTAACTTTTAATACGCCAATGGAATTAGCTTATTGGCACTGGGGATTATCAACTGCTTTAAAGTGGTGCGAAAGACTTAAGATCAAAAAAAATGTAGAATGGGAAAATGTAGTTAGAAAACTTTCTCCACTTCCACAAAAAGATGGTTTATATCTGGCTGCTGAAAGTTCTCCAGACAGTTATTCAAATCAGAGATTAATGACTGATCACCCCGCAGTACTTGGAGCTTATGGAATGATTGACGGAAGTAATTATGCTGATACTACTGTTATGAAAAATACTTTTGACAAAATTATGAATAGCTGGAACTGGAATGAAACCTGGGGCTGGGATTTTCCATTTACAGCAATGACAGCAACTCGTCTCAATCAGCCTGGCAAAGCCATTGATGCATTATTCATGAATGTGAAAACAAACACTTATTTATTGAACGGACACAATTACCAGGATGAACGATTACGTTTATATCTACCGGGTAACGGCGGGATATTATCTGCTGTTGCAATGATGTGTGCAGGATTTAACGGAAATAATATTAAAAATCCAGGTTTCCCTAAAAATGGAAAATGGAAAGTGAAGTGGGAGAATATTTCTCCGATATTTTAACAACACAGGTAATTTGATGAATAAATTCGAATCGTTTTTTTTTCTGTTATTCTTATCTCAAGTTTGTTTTACATCAGTAAAAATCACAGCACAGCAAAATGCAGATACAAATGAAATTCGTTTCAGGGATCGCTTACTTCCTGCACCTGTAAACGGCGGATTTAAAATGAAAGATTACTGGATCTGGTGCGGCTCAGTAATTAAAGGCGAAGATGGAAAATATCATATGTTTGCTTCAAGATGGCCTAAAGGATTGAGTTTCACTCCGCATTGGTTAACCAATTCAGAAGTTGTAAGAGCAGTTTCAGATAAACCTGAAGGACCATATACATTTCAGGAAGTTGTTCTGCCACCACGTGGCCCAGAATTTTGGGATGGAAGAATGACTCACAATCCAACAATTCATAAATATAAAGACAAATATTTATTGTTTTATACCGGGACTACATATCCTCAACCAATGCCGACAGCGGCAACTCCAGTTTCAAATGAATCGGAAACAAAATTGTATGCTCACTATCATGAACGAATTGGTCTTGCAATTTCAAATTCTGTATTCGGTCCTTGGAAAAGATTTGATAAACCAATTCTTGATGTACGAAAAGGAAAATGGGATAGTTTACTTGTGAGCAATCCAGCTCCTGTAATTTCAAAGGATGGGAAAATTTATTTGTTTTACAAAGGTGTAACTGTTCTTCGCCAGCATGCAATTTCTGTTGCTGTGGCTGAAAATCCTGAAGGGCCTTATGTAAGAATTGCCGATCAGCCTTTTGATCTTGGTGTTGATGCAGAGGATCCAACAATATGGTTTGAGAACGGACATTATCATGCATTGATGCTGGATACCGGGAAAAAATTTTCTAACAAGGAAATTTATTATGCAACCTCTGATGATTTACTTCATTGGAATGCAGAAAAAAATCCAATCGCTATTTCAAAAAAATTTTTATGGGATGATGGTCAAAATCGAAAGATGACAAATACAGAACGCCCTCAGATTTTAGTTCAGGATGGAAAATCAACACATGTTTTTTTTGCAACTGGTATGGATGATTCGTTAAAAGTTAGATCCACCTGGAGCCAGGTAATACCTTTAAAGCAATTGTTGAAGTAAATAATTCAGTAATTCTATATGTTTTTCGAATTACTAAATTTTATTTCATCAAGATCATTTTCTTTGTCTGGAAGAAATCTCCGGCATGAATTCTATAAATATATATCCCGCTTGATAGCCCAATTGATTGTGTGTTAAATGAAACAGAATAATATCCTGCATTTTGTTCTTTATTTACCAACTGAGCAACTTCTCTACCAAGCATATCATAGACTTTGATTTGAACATAACCTGAATTAGGCAATTCATAATTAATTCTTGTTTCGGGGTTGAATGGATTTGGAAAATTTTGACTCAGCGAATAATTAGTTGGCAATTCACGCTGACCGTCTTCCAGTCCGGTCATTACCAGGTTAGTTTGTTCAATAAATCCAATCCTCAGCTGGAAATCATTATTTGAACTTGTACCTGCAACCAACTGGCCTACAACCTGTGTTACTTTAAAGAGATCATTTTTACTGGTAATACTATTTAATGGAGCAAAATTAATTTTATAACTCTGCGCGTTGCATAGAGAAATAAAACCCAATAATAGTATCCATAAATAAAATTTATTTTTGAAATTCATTTTCTTTTAATTATTCCTTTATGCTAAAGCTTGCATTTGCAGAAAACTTTGCCATGTTAAAATCTACATTCTTTACCATAACCGAAATTACATCACCAGCTTTTACTCTTAATGAATTATCATTAATAACTGCATCATTTGAGGAGGATGGAGTGTAATTTATGCCCAGATTTGTTTCAATTCCATTAACAAGTATTACCAAAGAACCGCTTGCTAAATTTCCCGCCATTCCGCGAATAGTTAAATTTGAAATGACACCATCAATTGGCATAACCATTTCCTGGACTTTAGTAGATTGTTGTAACCCGCTTTCAACCTGAATGTTTGATATGAAAACTATCAGCCGGGATGTTCCACTATCACCTTTATCACCTTTGTCTCCCTTATCACCTTTTAGTCCTTGTATTCCTTGATCACCTTTTTCTCCTTTCGGTCCTTGAATTCCCTGGTCTCCTTTGTCACCTTTTAATCCTTGTAACCCCTGATCACCTTTATCACCCTTAAAGCCCTGATCTCCCTTCTCACCTTTATCGCCCTTAAAGCCCTGATCTCCCTTCTCACCTTTATCGCCCTGAAATCCCTGATCACCCCTATCACCTTTTACTCCTTGAACACCGATATCTCCTTTATCTCCCTTTAATCCAGCAATCCCAACATCACCTCTTTCTCCTTTATCACCCTTAGTACCCTGAAGACCGGAATCACCCTTTTCACCTTTATCGCCTTTTAATCCTTGAGCGCCAGAATCGCCTTTATCACCTTTTTCACCCTTTGCACCTTGTACACCGGCATCACCTTTATCACCTTTTTCCCCTTTGGCACCAGAATCTCCCTTTGGACCAACTATTGAATTTGCTGAAACGACAATTTTAGATCCAACAACTTTAAGCGAAATATTATCGCCGGCTTCAATAGAAACAGCATCGGTCAATGAATTGATACTTTTTAAGACCTGCCCTTCAGAAATATTCTCTTTCTTTACAGAGTTATTTAAAACACTTTGAGCAGCAAAACTATATAACGATGGGGTAAGAAGAAGTCTTGGCAGTAATTCACTGCCTCCATTAATCTTAATAGATATATAATAAAGTTTATCGAAGTTCAGATTAAACGGATTAACACTTCCAAGTAATACGGTAAAGATTCCATTAGCTACATTTACAGATTGAACTTCGGACCAGACTTTATTGCCTGCAACTTTATCATCATAAAACATGAATTCAATTGAGTAATTTCCATTAAGCAGATATTTACCAGTATTATCACTTAGTAATCCCTGATAGGAAATAACTTTAGCAACCTGGCAAAACACATTTAAATATATGCTTAGAAAAAAAAGTATCGACAGAAAAAATACTTTTCTTTTCATATGAACTCCTTTGTGCATTCTTACTTTGGCGGTGTGTATAGTTACCAAAAACTTAACTTTTAATCAACAAAAAAATAAGACAATTGATCCGGATCACAATTAAGTAAAATTAGAATGAATTATAATTTTACAAAGTAGATTTAATCCAAAACAGGAGAATAATTTTGAAAAATTTCTTTATAGATATTATAATTATTGAAGAATCCTCAATTAAAAATTATTTCTCTATTATAATACCTTTTGGTAAGCGGTAATGAATTTGTATTTTATTTTCAGCTGATCTTTTATAATTGACCTCAATTAATCCATAAGGTGTAGGTACAGTACCTTTGACCCAATTCAAATTTCCAAGATGAGGTTCAATCTTTATTTTTTTGTATCCCGGTTCAACAATTTTGATTCCCAAAACATGTTCAGTTAACCATGCAGTTGGCCCGGAAGACCACCCATGACAAAAACTGTGACGAAATCCAACATAACAATAGTTACCAAAATCACCATGAATATCTTTCTCGCCAGGTTTGGTTAGTTCATCAATTCGAGTTGTATTCTTCATCCAGTCAATATCAAAATCTTCCCAAAAAGTTGTTGCACCCATTTTAATCATACCGCCCCAGTAATCTCTTATTGAATTAAGACAACCTTCATAATCACCGGCAAGTGCTCTAGCTTGCAAAACATAATAACCATAAAAAGCTGAAAGCCTATGAGCTCCATCAACGGAAAGTATTTCTTTATTAATTTTTTCTGCATTACTCAAACCTGTGATTGCCATTAATGCTGCCGCCTGTTTACTAATTCCAGGATCAGGTTTATATGATTTCATTTTGATAATTGCATCTTTACATTTTTGCTGCATCTCTTTTTCATTCAGCACATCACAAAGCAGCAGTCCATCCTGAAAAGCTTTAAGAAGCAAAACATGTAAACCGGCATGTTTTGCTTGATCATTTGCTTCGGAAGGCCAATCAAGGAATCTTCTTGGAGGAAGTTTTTCCTCACCATGTTCTCCAATATATTTAGTTAACTGATTTAACAGTCCTAAAATATATTCTTTGTTCGATTCAAGATATTTCTTATCACCTTTATGCATGTACCAATCATGCTGAATAATAAGCCACCAGATTGAATAAGCCCCTATTCCATTTATCCATTTAGGAAGTGGTGTTGTGTTTTTTGCAAAATCTAAACTTTGTTCAACCAAAGGATCAGCACCAAATACCGAAAGTATTGTCATTGCTTCAGGTTGCATATCACCAATCCAAACAATGCGGTCACGCTTAATTCCGTCCCACAAATAATCCTGCATGCAAAGATGAACAGTATAAGCTCCTGTCATCCAAATTTTATTTAATAATGTATCATCAGATTCAAATGAACCTTTGTATTTAATATCCCTGAAAATTTTGATTGCTCTTATTCCAATAATTGGAACTGCTCTATGATTATCAATGAGATCAATTCTGGCAAAACGGAATCCTGTATTACCAAATTCCATACTGCCCACCCAAGGAACTTCCTGAATAAAGTCTCTTGCAGAATGATCATTTGTAGCATTATGAATTCCGCCAATTTCACTCATTGCTTCCTGAACTGATTCCCCAAACCTGATTCGAAATTTTGCAGGCTGTTTTCCTTCAATTTTTCCAAGCATTATCTGTAGTCCCCCATAAATTTCTTTACCGAAATCCAGGAGTAATGAAGGATTCCTGCCTTTATTAATCATCGTGCAATAATCACCATTTAATAATGTGATTTGTTTTTCCTTCACATTGATCAGTCTGGCTGGATTCAAAATTTGAGAACTATCTGAATTTGTTGTGAACCATATAATTCTTGTTGGATAAATAAATTCCCGCACACGCGGATCGCGATAATTTCCATCACTGTCATTTGAAAATTTATTCTGTGCAAAGTTTAAGCGTAGAAAAATGATTAACAAAAAT
>DAIEQP010000048.1 GCA_027347805.1 Ignavibacteria bacterium
GAAACTTTTGAGTAGTCTGATATTAGAGTAGTAATTCCAATCATAAAAATGAGAAGTATATATCTTAACGCTTTAAAAACAAATTCTGCCATTGCATTTTCGGAATTCTGGTATGCCCACGAAATAAATAAAACAATCCAATCATAAATTTTAAATGCAAGAGCAAAGAAAAAAAGTGAGAGAAAGAGAACTTTTACAAACCTTGAAAAATACTTTACTCCACCAAAAAAGAAATCAACTATATGGTTTTTTTCCTGTATATGAAATATTGAAATCAAACCGCCAAGGAAAAAAGTCTGGATCAATGTATATATAACTACTACAGCATAAATACTAAGCGGAATCTGGTCTAGCTGGATTTCATACAAATGTCTGAACTGAAGAAACCACATATAATCAAAATTCTCCATCAATTTATCACTTAATGTAGAATGAGATAAATTGACTAGCAGGAGATTATATATCGGCACTGTAAGAACAAGCGCAGATGCAGCATTTATTACCCACATCAGCCAGACAACTTTAATGTTATGAAATACAGATCTTACACTATGAACCATATTACTTTTAATTGTAACTATCATCCGATGCTTCCTAAAATCATTAATGCATTTTGAACCCAGAAGAACCATCTGGTTGCAATAGATGTTGAGGCAAAATTATTTTCTTCTATTGTGTAGGAATTGTTGGCAAAGTTCACATCAAGAAGATTTTTCCTCTGCGAGTCGACTTCAGCGGAAATAACTCTATTTACAGTATTGAACCTGAATATTTTCCATTTCTCCTGTCCATCCCATTTCCTAGTAAGTGTATTTTTATCTGTAACAAGTGCAATTTCAGTTTTGCAAATTCCATCTCCTAATCTTTCAACAAGCGCCTCATATTCAGTATCGCCAACTTTTCTTAATGAAGTTACTCTATAGTCAAAACTTTTTGATGATCTGTAAAACTCATCAAAAAACCAGTTCATGTCTTCCCTGCAATTCTTTTGAACCACAGAAATGAAATCTGCTGCTGTTGGATGTTTGAATTTATATTCATCATAATAATCTTTTAAAATGTTCATCATTTTTTCCTGACCAAGATATCTTTCCAGTGTAAGCAGCATTAGTTCAGGTTTATTATATGAATTTACAACGTATGATAATCTTGTCGGCAATTTGTAAGATGTATCTGCTATTGTTCCAACATTCAGATTCTGGTAATAACTTGTAATTGATTTTGCACCCTCTGAAATAACAGCGTCGGTTAAGGTATAAATGATTGGTATATCACTGTATGATAAAAAGTTCAAGCCGAAAATTGGAATAAATTGAGCAACTTTAAAATTTTCCAGAATCGGCTGATTATATTTATACATTATTTTGGTTGAAATATAAGAAGCAAAACCTTCATCTAGCCATGCTTCATAAACTTCATTATTTGCTAAGAGTCCCTGGTAAAACTGATGTGAAAATTCATGTGCAGTTAAATATTCAGGCTGGCCTGTATTTGGCCTGGCAAATAATTCAGCACTAACATTAAACAATGTGGGATATTCCATTCCGCTCGAAGCTGAAGTTCTTGGCACATCTACAAGAGTGACTGATTGATATGGATAAATTCCAATGTTCTCTTCAAAAAATTCCAGACATTGTTTTACAATTTTAAAATATCGTTCAAAATATTTAGAACGTTCCGGCTGAACAATTGCATTTATTTGAATCTGCGACCCATCTTTTCTTTTATAAAGTACTGTCTGTCTTTCAGCTTCATCTGTTATTAAAAAAGCAAAATCATGTACACCTGATTGTTTGATCAGATATGTATTAAAGTTATTTTCTCTTTTCAATGAATCAATAACGCCTGTTGAAGCAACAAAAAAATTATTTGGAATTTTTATTTGAGCAGAATAATCTCCAAAATCAGAATAGAAATTCAAATATGGATGATACTGGCTGCATACCCAATTTCCATTTTCGAAAACACCTACTTTTGGGAACCACTGAGAAATAAAATAAAAATTTCTGCCCCGGGCAGCACCAAATCTTTTTATACCAATAGGAATCTTAAGTGAATATTCGAAATAAAGTTTAACCGAATCTCCTGGTAAAACCATTTTCGTTAAATTAATTTTGGCAACTGTGCTATCATTTGGATTTGGTATATCAGGCTGGAAATAAAACAATTTCCCCTCTTCCTCATTTACAAGACATTTTTGAATATTAAAACCAGTTTTGTTTTCGGGTTTTAAGTGGTAAGCAGATGCAAAAATTGTTTTATTGTTTTTATATGCATTTGCGTAAAAATGTAATTGAATTTCCTTTGTTGAATATTTTGTTCGATTTATCCAGGTAATAAATTCTTTTACATGTAAATTCTTGGATTGTTCATCAAATTGGATTTCAAACTTGTAATTTGCTCTCCTTTCAACCTTTTTATACTCTTTTAGTAAAAGGCCATTTTTGTACAAACCAGAGGAAATGAAATCAGATTTCATTTTTATTGGCGGACTTGCCTTATCTGAAAGATAAAGAAGCGCGGAAAGCAATATTAATAACGGGAGGAATGAAAGTTTTTTCATGTGAGCAAAGTTAAGATGTCAATATCTTCTAATCAACCAGGCCGGACATTATTCTATCTTTAAGTTATCGCAGATTTGTATCAATCTGAACGTTGTGATTAAAATTAAGACACACAAAAAAATGTTTTTTTTCAATTTGTTAAATATTGGAAACATTTAGTCGGTATAAATCTTGCAAGCTTTATTTCCTATAATTAAAATAAATTTACTGCGTATGACACAGCGCAACCATCTTTTTCGAATCAAACTATATATTGGTAATAAACTTATTAAAAACTGATATTTATTAATGAATCTGATTTGTAAGATATGCGGGGAAGAAATATCACCAGATTGGGATATCTGTCCTAACTGCTTAGGTCCAATTGTTTTGACCAGTATCTGTACTATCTGCGGAAAAGAAATCAAAGGGACTTGGAAAATCTGCCCAACATGCAAAACTCCAACAGGTAACACTGCAACAGCAGATCATTCCCAAAGAAGAACACCAACCGGAAATAATGGAGTATATTATTCAAGTGACTCATATACATCTACTGTTCAAACAATAAAATATGTAGAACTGGAAATTGGCAGTTTAATTGCGGAAAGATATTTCGTAAAAAAGAAAATTGGTGAAGGTGGTTTTGGCAAAGTATATGAAGTATTTGATCAGTTGACCGGTAGAACAATGGCTCTGAAAACTCTTCCCTATGTTACAAAAGATTCTATTAATAACATTCTGCTCGAGTTTGAAAGCCGCGATAGATTAAATAATACCGAACACATTATAAAAGCATATCAGCCACAGCTTACTATTTATCGTGGACAAAATATTATTATCTATCCAATGGAGATAGCTGAAAAGAGTTTAAGAGATTGGCTAATTGAAACTAAAAACCATCTGGATACAAGATTAGAAGAAGGTATTGAAATTTTTAAACAAGCTTGTCGTGGTGTAGAAGCAATTCATGCTTCCGGTCTTATTCATCTGGATCTTAAACCAGAAAATATTCTGCTTATTCAAAATAAAAATTACACTGATTTATCGAATAAGTGGACTGTTAAAATCAGCGATTTTGGTCTTGCAAGAGGTATTGGTCTTGAAAATCTTGAAACATTGCAGGATGGAATTGGAACACCGGCATATATGGCTCCTGAGCAAATATTAGCTGCCCGCTGGAAAGATGTTGGAATTGAAGCAGATATATATTCACTTGGAATGATCTTATATGAATTAATAGATGGTGATTTGCCATATAGCGGTTCAGCAAAATTGATAAAAGAAAAAAAACTGAATCCTCAAATCCGGATTACACATTTGAAAGGCAAAAGAGATGTAGCTCTTGTTGCTATGCAATGCCTTGAACGAGACAAGTCACAGAGAATAAAATCTTTATCTGATATAATTTTCATTATCGACGAAAGAAGAAGACTTGAAGTTGAAATTAAAAATAAAAAGAAAAGAGCTCAGGAACTTGTAACTGAAATAAAATTATTAATAGATAACCAAAGATATAACGATGCATATAAATTATGCCTTCAGGCACTCGAACTAGATGATAGCAACAAGCAGATTCAAAAAATGAAATCATTCCTGATTGAAATCGAGAGACTTAAAAAGCTTAATGCTGAAAGAGCAAAACGTGGAGAAATGATTCTCATAGATGGTGGCATTTTTGAAATGGGCAGCGATGATTATGCTGATGAAAGACCAATTCATGAAGTAGAAGTAAAAAGCTTTTACATTGATAAACACCCTGTTACAGTCAAAAAGTATAAAGAGTTTTGCAAGGCAACTAAAAGATCTCTTCCCCGTTCTCCCAGCTGGGGTTGGTTTGAAGAACATCCAATTATCAATGTTACCTGGGAAGAAGCTAATGCATTTGCATGCTGGGCTGGTAAAAGACTTCCGACTGAAGCTGAATTGGAATTTGCTGCGCGCGGTGGTTCAAAAAGCAAAAATTATAAATTCAGCGGTAGCAATAAAATTGAAGAAGTCGCCTGGACAAAATCTGATTCAAATAACAGAACCAATCCTGTTGGCAAAAAAAAGGCAAACGAATTGGGTATTCACGATATGAGTGGAAATGTTAAAGAATGGTGCAGCGATTGGTATTCAATTTATAATATACAGCCAAAGGAAAACCCTTCTGGACCGTTAAATGGAACATTGAAAGTACTTCGCGGCGGTTCATGGAATCTAAATGAACAGGGATGCAGAAATACGATTCGAAGCGGGATTGATCCAGAATTGTTTGATGATTATATCGGCTTTAGATGTGCCCAGGATATTAAAGAATAAATTCTATATTTATATACTCTTGTCAATTATATTCTTACTCCCCCTATCTGTCTTAAAATTAAAAAAAGGAACCGGCAGAGGTGCCGGATCCTTTTTAAGGTCGGTCACTGCGTGAGGTAGAATTTTAATGTGCAGATATCTGAAGAAGAAGCTTTTGACCAATCAGTTGAATTAATTGTCCAACTTGAATAATCTGTAGTACTTGAAGTAGAATAAGTACGATCTTCAAACAGGTTAATTTTAATTTTATTTGATGCATCAGTCTTGGAGACAGTGTAAGTTGCAGTTGTTGGTGATGCCAATACAAGATTGCTGAGTTCGATATTTAATTCTTCAGTATTTTTTCTTTGAACATATGTAAACTGTGACTTGGCAACTACCTTAAATGAAACAATTTTATTTTGATCATCAATTGACCCGCTTCCTGTAACATTGAAAGTTATTGTTTTATAATCATCTGCTCCGCTGCCGCATAAGTAACTAATTCCTTTATGTGAAAAGGTACCGTTAAAGTTTATTGTAAAATTTTTGCCGTTCCATGTAAGACAAGTTTGTGTCAAGAGTGGTATTTCAAGTGTATACATCACTTCTTCATAAGTAAACTGTGATGAAGTTCTTGTATCTTTCATTGTAACAGAGTGCGCAGGACTGCAAGGAATTGTAATTGAAAAACCAGTAGCCTTTGTTAAATCAAGTTTCTGCACTTCGAAAGGCATTCCATTACTAGCAACATTATTAACAGTTACAATTATGTCACCGGTTAGAGCACTTGAAGGGACTGTTGCATTTATAAATGTATTTGTCCACTGATTAATCTCTAAAGCCTTAACCCCACCAAAAGTAACAGCCCCGCCAGAAGAATTTGTTCCGAAGTTCGTTCCATAAATTATAACATGATCGCCTGGTTTTCCTTTAGATGGATCAAGGTATGTAATACTTGGTGAAATTGTAACGCTGCTAGATGATTTATCTAGTAGTTTATTGTCTTTATCAAAAATCGTTAACTCAACTGTATATGAACCTGGTTTTGTAAATGTATATTCAAATATACCAGTAGTGTTTTCTGATGAAATATTATCTGGTAGAACTTTCCAAATGTATTTTACTCCTGTTGGAAGAGTGCCATTATAGAGAGCTTTGAATTGGTATTTTTGATTTAATGCTGCTTTAGGAATTGAAGCAGGATCAATCGTGAGAGCGCCAAGTGAAAGGTCAACATCAATTGATGCACTTGATTCATTAGAAGTATTTATTATCAGTAAATCTTTGAATTCTTTGATTGGAAGATCTAAAATGAGTGACGAACCTTTCTGTCCCGGAACTTCATAAACCATTTTTGTACCCTGACGCTTATAAATGACAAGTGAGGTTTCTACAGGAAGTGAATTGATACTTATTAGAACATTCTTTGAATCGGTATCAGTATTTTTTAACTTAATGATCC
>DAIEQP010000051.1 GCA_027347805.1 Ignavibacteria bacterium
TATCACGTTTTTCCAGATTCGCCTGAACTTCTTCAATTGTAATCTTATCGTTCTTTGCCTGGAATTCATTAAATCTTCTTTTAGCTCTTTCTTCAATTGAAGCAGTTAAATATATTTTTACATCAGCATCGGGATAAACAACTGTTGTAACATCTCTTCCTTCGGCAACAACATTTCCTTCTTCGCCAATTTTTTTCTGAAGCTTAACCATTTCAACACGAACTTCAGGAATCACACTTACTTCACTAACTTTTGAATTTACTTCGTAGGTTCTAATCTGTTCTGTCAGTTCTTCATCATTAGCAAAAACCCTTGTCCTGCCATTTTCAGATAATAATTTCAAAGAAACATTTTGAGCAATCTTAATTACTTCATCTCTATTATCAACAATACCAGCGCGCAGTGCCAAAAAAGTAATGGCTCTGTACATTGCACCGGTATCCAAATAAGTAAATCCAAGTTTATGAGCAAGATTTTTTGCAGCAGTTGATTTACCGGAACCGGCGGGACCGTCTATTGCAATGATAATTTTCTTGGACATTGGCTTGCAAAAATATGGAAAACAGGAAAGGTGTGCAAACTGAATTAATATTTATCCACCCACAATTAAAACATGCGAAATTTTTACGAAAACCGCGTTTTTCTTTCAAATTTTAGAGTGAATCTCGTACCAACATCTTTTTCCGATTCAACATTAATATTAATTCCATTTATATCGCAGTAACCCTTCACAAGCGATAAACCGAGACCATTACCTTCGTACTGTCTTTTGTATCCCTGTTCTTCCTGGCTAAAAGGTTTGAATAAATTTTTCATATGTTCTTCGGAAATTCCGATTCCTTCATCAGCAACATCAACACAAATTTCTTTTGATTCATTTTTGTAAACAGAAACACTGATAGTTCCTTTGTTTGAATATTTAATTGCATTTTCCAGCAAATGATTAAATACATCTCTCATACTTAATTCATCAACAACTACTTTGCTGTCGTCCACAAAAGATTTTAATTCCAGACTTAATTTTTTTTCTTCGGCTGCCGGTTTATTTTCTTCAATCAGTTGTTTCAGAATATCTTTTATAAGATCCAATTGTTCAAAATGCGGTTCAAATGTTCCGGTTTGAATCTCTGCCATATTGAGTGTTAAATGAATTGTTCTCATAATTCTTTTACCGGCAATTTCCACTGCATTTAATCCTCGTTTAATTTGATCTGATGCAGAATCACCGAGCATTTCAGTAATCATTAACAAGTAGCCCTGAATTATATGAAGCGGAGAACGAATTTCATGAGATACCTGGGCAAGGAATTCACTTTTCAACTTGTTCGATTTTTCAGCCTCCTCTTTTGCAGCTAATAATTCTTTTTGTTTTTCATTTAACTCAGCTTCAGTGTTTTTGATGTTTACAGTCATCTCGTTAAAAGTATTTGCCAGCATTTTTATTTCATCTGTCATTTTTGATGAATCAAGCTTGATATTATAATTCCCTTTTCCAATTTGATTGGCTGCTTCTGTTAATTTTTTTATTGGAAGCGCGATTATAATCCAAATCATCAATCCTGATATCATTGAAATAACAATTACAGTAATACCCAAATTCTTGTAAATTTTTGTGATGAGGTCATATTCAATTGAAGGAGATATATAAAACTTGCTGGAAAGAAAGATGATTTTACCATCATTCGATGTTGAAAACCCGATTACAACATTTTTTTGTTCATTGTACAGGTACCCGTCTTTCTCTCTTAATATTTCTTCGATATTATCCTTATTTAACTGAACTTTAAATTCCAGTTGGCTGGCTGTTACATATTTCCACAAATCATTTTTACTGATAGTCTGATATTTTGAATTTCCAGGAAGAGGGGGATACAAAAATTGATCGCCATTTGATTGAGCTGAATTCCTCTTATTCATTTCAAATGTAAAAACTTTTGCTAGCTCTTTTTTTCTGAATCCGTCATTTTCAATTAAGTAATTCATTAAATGATTTTTTACAATCAGACTCGCAAATACTAATGGTATAGTTGAAAGAAGAATGAACCAAATAGAAAGTCTAACCCATATATAATTTTGACCGAGCACGGATATTATGAACTTTACAAAACCATTTGAGCCTTTATTCTTTTCCTGGTTGGATTGAACAGTCTTTCCCCACATTGGCTTTCTTAAATGATCCGGCAAAGCGACAATAATTAACGAAGTATATACTGTCGTGAATATTATTTCCGGTATCCATCCTTTCCAAAGTATAATTATAGAATCTTTATAACTCATACTTCCACCGACGAAAATTCTATGTAACTCAGGGTAGAAATAATATATAAATGTATAAAGAGGTAGGTAAGCTAGGGTGTAGTAAACTATTACGATGAAAATCCACACTAAAATTTGGAAAGGTATTTTCGGTCTATCATAGAGAAGTTTTTTATAAGCAATACTTGCCCAAAGTGCTGTAATTACATGCTGTAGAATTATATATAAGCGTACATCAGGATTATCATTTACTGATGAAAGGATTCCAATTATTACCGCACCAACGGGACCGGTTATAGCTGATCCGAGTAAATTAATTATTTCTCTTGGATCGGTTGAAGCCCCTGTACCTGGTAAATAAAAATTAATCCCCGCTCTAATTATTACAAAAGAAGCCAATCCAAAAAGGATTGCGGCAATCAAAATTTTTTTTGTTACAAAATTTGACACTTTCAAGAAAAACTCCGTGAATACAGAAAGAAAAGTTTTCCAAAAACAATTAGAGTAATTAGGGAATAAAAATCAATAAAAAAAACCCCGTTAGCTCCGGGGTTTTTTAAGGAGAGAAATATTATCAATTACCGCGCAGCGCATTTACAATGTTCAGTCTAGAGGCACGAACTGCAGGCAGAAATCCTCCAACAAGCCCCATAATTACAGCAAAAACCAAACAAGAAATTACAATTGATGAATTGAGCGCGAAGGAAAAAGTTATATCTGAGAAGGAATTATAGTTCAAAGTTGAGATTGAGAAAAATTGGAGAAAAGAAGCGATGAATAATCCAATTGCAGCACCTATCAAAGTAATAAGCATGGATTCAACAAGAAAAGATGTGAGAATACTTCTGCGTTTAAATCCCAGAGAACGCAGCGTTCCAATTTCAACTGTACGATTTGCAACTGCAGAGTACATTGTAATAGTTGCACCAATCATTGCACCAAAGCTAAAAATTACAGTAATAAATGTTCCCAGCACACGAATGAAGATTGCCAAAAACTCGGATTGCAATTCAAAAAAACGCTGCTCGGTCATAACTTCAAACTGCTGAAGTCTTCTGTCAGTTGCAAATTCCCTTTGAAGCTTTTCAAAATTATTTGGATCATTAAGTTTAAGTGTCATACTAGAAACACTATTTCCTCGATTGAAAGCGCTTAGCAATTGTTGAGAATCACCCCAGACTTCAGATTCAAATCCGTTCCCATCAGATTCAAAGAGTCCTACAACTGTCCAGTTATCTCCGGCAAATTTTATTTTATCGCCAATATTTGCATTAGCAAATTTTTTATTGATTGATTTTCCTATGATTAATTCCCTCATCAAAGGATTGAACATTTTTCCTTGAACAATTTTTACATTCGGACGTAAAATAAAAGCCATTTGAGTAACGCCGCGAACAGTAATGTTGCTCATTCCTCCGCCTTTAATTTCAAGGTTAATAATCACTACCGGTTCCCCAGAAACAATAGGTTCACCCTTCGCATTCTTAGCAACTTCAGGAAGTGATTTCACAATGTTCGCAGTTTCGCCATCAATTATACTTGAGATTTCTCCCTGAGATGATTTGCGGACAACTTTAACATTTTC
This sequence comes from Ignavibacteria bacterium, assembly GCA_027347805.1. GTDB lineage: Bacteria > Bacteroidota > Ignavibacteria > Ignavibacteriales > Melioribacteraceae > Stygiobacter. The sequence continues at coordinate 3,842 of DAIEQP010000051.1, forward strand.
TTTTGACCCGGTTGCTACCAAAGTCTTTTCGACACCATAAGCCATCATCAGCACAGCAGCAAAAACAAACACAACTAGTGCAATACCAGCTATTGTAATTCCGGTTGTAAGTTTTCTAGATCTAAAATTTCTTAATGTATATTTAAATGGAATTGCCATTTTAATCCTCTCTATAATTTCTTAAGAGTGTAAATAACTAAACACAACATTTTCTATCATATATAATTGATTAACCAACATATCTAAATCCATCAACAATTTTTGTATTAAGCGCTTTATGGATTGGGAAAATTGCAGAAATCACACCCACTAAAATTGTTGCTGTTACAGCAAGAACAACAGTTATCGGCTCGATAAAAAAGAATGGAAAAAATCCCTTTGGCATTGCCTGCTCAAAACCAGCAACTATCGGAAATGTAAGGAATAATCCAATTCCACCTCCGAGGCATGAAATTAACATCGACTCGCCAAAAATTAAACCTGTTAAATGCAATCTTGAAAAACCAAGTGTTTTAAAGACAGCGTATTCACGTGTTCTTTCTCTAGCAGACATAATCATAGTGTTTGCTAAAACAAGCATTATGATCCCTATGATTACAAATGACATTACATTCATAGCAGAAATAATTGCACCTGATGCAGAAACAAATCCTTGTGCAAAAGCTCTTTCAGTTTCTGTTTTAGTTTCTGCAGTTGAATTTTTAAACAATGCATCAATCTGATTTGATATCTCGGCAGATTTATTAGGATTAGCAACTTGAACAACATACCAGCCAACTTCATTTTCTCTACCCGGCATTTCGGTTTTCATTCTTTCATTAACATAATCCCACTGAAAAAACATTTGTGTCTTATCAGTATTTTTATTTTTCCCTTTGTAAATACCACGCACAACAAAATCCCACCTGCCGGGAAAAATATCGCCGTCAAGTGTCATGATATCTCCAAGTTTAATTTTATATTGTTTGGCAATATCTTCACCAATAACACATGCATTTCGTTGTTTCTTAAAATTATTAAGTTCATCCTTCGATAAAATAAATTCAGGATAAACATCAAACATTGTTGCCGGATCCACAGCAAGACGTGCGAAAAAGTTATTTTTATCTATGTAGGTTCCTCCGAACCAGTTTTGAAATGTAACTTTTGATACGCCTGGCACTGATTCAATTTTTTCTTTATAAGAATATGGAAGAGGAAAAATAAATGAAACAGATTGGCGTGTTATTAATCTGTTTGCCATTGTTGCATCAACGGAAGAATCCCAAATTGTAACAACTGTTCTTAACAATCCAAACGCGATTACAGCGATTGCAATTCCAACAATTGTAAGTGTGGTTCTCAGTTTATGCCGAAGAGCATTTTTGAAAATTAATTTTAATACTTTCATATCATCTCCTTATACCAGATCGCCTTTTTCGAGATGCAGTTGTCTTGATGCTTTTTGGGCAGCATGAGGATCGTGAGTAACCATCACAATTGTTTTTTTGAATTCTTTATTAAGTCTGTCCATCAAAATCAGAATTTCTTCTGCCGATTTTCTATCCAGATCGCCGGTTGGTTCATCTGCAACCAACAGTGAAGGATCGGTTACAATTGCACGAGCTATAGCAACGCGCTGTTCCTGTCCGCCGGAAAGCTGTTTGGGATAATGGCTCATTCTATCTCCAAGCCCAACTATTGAAAGTGCGGTTTCTACATGTTTTTTTCTTTCAGCTTTGGAAAGTTTTGTTAACAATAAAGGAAGTTCCACATTTTCAAAAGCTGTTAACACAGGTATCAGATTATAAAATTGAAACACAAATCCAACATTAGATGAACGCCATTTTGCAAGAGCAGATTCACCAAGTTTGGCAATATCTGTTCCAACAACATTTACTTCTCCTCTTGTTGGCCTATCTATTCCTGCAATCAGATTTAGTAAAGTAGTCTTTCCCGATCCTGACGGACCCATGAGTGCAAGAAATTCTCCTTCCTCAACTTCAAGTGTTAAATCATGAAGAACCGGAATTTCAAGATTATTTCTCCAGTATGATTTAAATAGATTTTTTACCTGAATTATTGCTGCCATTTTAACTCCCTTCTCACTCTTATTTATTTATTTTAACTTTAACACCATCTTTCAATTCAGAAGTAACAGACTCAACAATTTCATCACCACTTTCCAATCCATTTGTAATTTCGATATAAGCACCAAAATCTTTTCCGGTATTAACTGTTACTTGAACAGCTTTTTCTTCCCTGACTTTAAATGCAATTAATTGACCATTTCTTTCAACAACAGCTGATTTAGGAACAACCAAATTTGGTTTTTCATTTTCCAATTCTTTTTTCATCGCTTCTTTCAGAAACAGAACTTTAGCACTCATCTCAGGCAAAACTCTAGTATCATAATTCTTAAATCCAACTTTTACCATTACAGTTGCCTTACCACGATCGGCAGTCGGTACTATTTTAGCAACATAACCAGCATAATTATGACTTGGATATGCATCTAAAGTAATTTGGCATTCCTGGTTAGGTTGAATTTTTTCAATATTGGATTCACTCACATCGGCTTCAACTTGAAGTGAAGTCATATCTGCCATAGTTACAACAGCAGCTTTCGAATTTGCACCTGCACCCAAAGGAGCAACAACTTCTCCAACATCTGCATTTTTTGTAAGCACAGTTCCATTAAACGGAGCGCGAATTAGAGTATTTTCCAAAGCAACTTCCGATGCCTGAACCTGTGCTTTTGCTACATCTATAGCAGCTAGAACACGATTATACCTCGATTCTACTGCATCAACTTCCATCTGGCTTGTTGCACCGGTTTTTAATAACGATTTTTGCCTATTATAATTATTCTCCGCATCTTTTAATTCCGCCTGAGTCATTTTCAAATTTGCTTTTGCCTGATCAAGCTGTGCCTTAATATCACTATCCTCAAGTCTGGCAATCACCTGGTTCATTCCAACTTTATCTCCCTCTACAACTCCCAGAAATACCAATCTTCCCATTCCTTTTGATGCAACAGCTGCTTTACGCTGTGCTACAACATAACCGCTTGCTGTTAAAACAGCATTAGTTTGTGCAGAAGACTGCAATGTGGCAGTAGTCAATTTTACTTCTATTGATGGTGAAGTAAATGATTTGAACGCAAAATAAAGTGCGAGGATTATTCCTATAACAACTACTGTTGTAACAATTATCCGAATAATTTTCTGTTTCTGTTCCGGATTAACATCTTTTTTTGTTCTGTCGATTCTTAATGATGATAAATCAGCATTTTTAGTTTCCATTAAACTTCCATTCTAGTTTCAAAAATACTTTGCAGAAATACCTAAAAAAGATTTACAGTAAACTTACTACCTTCCAATGACAGCATTATGTCATATTAAAATCTGGAGTGAAATCTTTCAGTAGGTACTATATTTATTTTTAGTGAAAAATATTTGATTAATAATAGCCTTTCAATTATTAATCGGCGAATAGCAGAATTATACCGGCGAATAAGAGTTATTAGTTTTCCAATCGCCACAGAATGATTTTCTAGAAAATTAGAAAATTCATTGATATAAACAAACCTCTAAAAGTGTTTAATAAGACGCGTGAATGATTCAACTGGTTTTGTAATGTTATTCATAATCAAATTGAATCTTCTAACAAGTAGGTCACAGCTTCGTAACCAATTAATGCAATTTTATGATATCCGTAAAGTATCTATCATTATTTCATGGACTTTTCCATTAGTAGCCAGTATTTGTTTCTGAAAAACATCCATCGGTCGACCTTCAAAGTCAGTAACAATTCCGCCGGCTTCTTCAACAATTAATTTACCCGCAGCCATATCCCATGCATTAAGAGAAACTTCCCAAAAACCATCAAAAACACCTTCAGCTACATAGCACATATCAATTGCAGCTGAGCCAAGCCTGCGAATTGCTCCAGCAGTTTTTAAAAATGCAACAAAACGTTCATAAGCAAAATCAGGATTATCATGAACATTATAAGGGAAGCCGGTTACAAGTACACTTTTTTTGATATCATCATTAATGCTGACATGTAACTTTCTATCATTACAAAATGCGCCGCCCCCTTTTTCAGTTGCATACATCGCATCGCGCATAACATCATAAACAACACCGCAAATGAGTTCATTGTTTTTTTGAATCCCGATTGATACTGAAAATATTGGAAGACCATGAGCAAAGTTTGTTGTTCCGTCAAGCGGATCAATAATCCACAAATATTCGTTCGATGAATCATGACGACCGCTTTCTTCGGCAAGAATAGAATGACCTGGAAATTCCTTTTTTACAAATTCAATTATTTTTGCTTCGGATTTTTTATCTATTTCTGCAACAAGATTTGACACGTTGGTTTTGTACTCAACCAGAAAATTTTTACCAAATCCATCGCGAATAATTTCACCCGCTTCCCTGGCAATTGCGATTACTTTATCTAACATTTCAACTCCATCTCAAATAATTTTGTATGCAAAGATAAATATTTTACAAATTCTCCTAATTCAGATTAAATCAGCGTTCGAATTCAATCCATATTTTTGCAAAAATTGAATATTGGTTGGATTAAACAACTCCTTGATAGCCCAAAGCTTTATTGGTATATTTCGAAAGAATTCATTTACGGAGTACTCAAAAAGATGATGGATGAACTTAATCCAAAACCAAGTAATGATGTAACAACTATTGATAATATTCCAAATATTTTGCCTGTATTACCATTGAGGGATAATGTAATATTTCCTTACATGATATTTCCGGTTTTAGTTGGAAGAGAGACTTCAATTCGGGCTGCAAATTTTGCTCTTGACGGCTCAAAATATATTTTTCTAGCAGCCCAGCGCCGAGCAAATGTTGAAGAACCAGGTCGAGATGATATTTATATTGAAGGAACTGTAGCTAAAATTATCCAGATATTAAAACTTCCAAACGGACTCTTAAAAATTCTTGTTGATGGCATTATTCAGGGTAAAATTATTTCTTTTACAGAAAGAACAAATTTTTTTGAAGCGAAGGTTGAAGTAATTACTCCGATTGAAGATAATCCCCGAGAAATAAAAGCTTTGATGAGGCAGCTTACCACACTCTTTAAGGAATATGTTAAATCAAATAAAGCCATTCCTCCCGAAGCTGTAAATGCATTTGAAAACATTGATGAATCTGACCGTAAATTATTTTATGTCGCCGCAAATATTAATCAATCAATGGAAATCAAGCAGAAAATTCTGCAAAAATTCTCTCTTTCCGAACAGCTTTATGAAGTTATTAGAATTCTTAACTCGGAAATTGAAATTCTGAAAATAGAAAAAGAGATTGAAGGAAAAGTCCAGGAAAATATTCAGAAAACTCAAAGAAAATTTATTATCCAGGAACAGATTAGAATTTTACAGGATGAATTGGGCGATGATGAAGAGTCTTCTCCTGAATTTCTGAAGCTGAAAGAAAAAATTGACAAAGCTAAAATGCCTAAACCGATTTATGAAAAGGCGGTTGAAGAATTCAATAAATTAAAGAAAACACCCCCAAGTTCACCGGAAGCAACTGTTAGCAGAAATTATCTTGATTGGTTATGCGATGTTCCATGGCATAAAAAAACTAAAGATAATCTTGATATAAAAAATGTTCGTAAAATTTTAGATGAAGATCATTACGGGCTTGATAAACCAAAGGAAAGAATTGTTGAACATATTGCCGTTCTAAATCTTGTAAAAGATATGCGTGGACAAATTCTTTGTTTTGTTGGCCCTCCTGGCGTTGGAAAAACTTCTCTTGGTAAATCCATAGCCCGGGCTATTGGAAGAAATTTTGTTAGAATTTCTTTGGGTGGTGTTAGAGATGAAGCTGAAATTCGGGGACATAGAAGAACTTACATTGGTTCTATGCCGGGTAAAATTATCCAGTCCATGAAAAAAGCAAAAACAGTTAACCCTGTTATGCTGCTTGATGAAATAGATAAGATGAGCATGGATTTCAGAGGCGATCCATCTTCTGCAATGCTTGAAGTTTTGGATCCTGAACAGAATCATACTTTCAACGATCATTACCTTGATATCGATTATGATCTTTCACATGTTATGTTTATTACAACTGCAAATGTTCGATATAATATTCCTCTGCCGCTGCAGGACAGAATGGAAATAATTGAACTGCCGGGTTACCTTGAACATGAAAAAGTTGAAATTGCAAAACGACACATCATTCCAAAGCAAATGACTGCTCATGGCCTGGATAAATTCAAAATTGAATTTAAAGATGAAGCAATTAAAAAAATTATTTTGGGTTATACACGCGAAGCAGGAGTAAGAAATCTTGAAAGAGAAATAGCTACTGTTTTACGTAAAACAGCACGAGATATTATTCTTTCTCAGAGTAATGGAAAGAAGAATAAATTTTCCAAAAAATTTGTGCTAGATGAATCAATGATTGAGAAGTATTTAGGAGTTCCAAGATTTAGATCTCAAAAAGCAGAAAAGGAAGTTCGTGTTGGCAGTATTACCGGTTTAGCATGGACAAGCGTTGGCGGTGAAATTTTACAGGTTGACGCAACAATAATGAGTGGACCTGAAAAATTAACTTTAACCGGTCAGCTTGGAAATGTGATGAAAGAATCTGCCCAGGCTGCATTAAGTTATATCCGCTCCAACGCAAAAGAATTCGATCTTGAACCTAATTTTACAAAGGGAAAAGAAGTACATATTCATTTACCGGAAGGAGCTATCCCAAAAGATGGTCCATCGGCTGGAATTACAATGGCACTCGCACTTTATTCTGCTTTCAGCGGCCGGCCGGCAAAAAGCGATGTAGCAATGACAGGGGAAATAACATTACGCGGAAATGTACTTCCAATTGGCGGTTTGAATGAAAAACTTCTAGCCGCTCAAAGAAGCGGTATCAAAACGGTTCTTATTCCAAAAGAGAATGAAAAAGATCTGATTGAAATTAAGAATGAAGTTAAACAGGGATTAAAAATTATTCCTGTAAAAACAATAAAAGAAGCTTTACCGTACGTGTTCGAATCAAGAAAAACTGAAAAGAAACCAGCGAAGAGAAAACCTAAGAAATGAGTGAAAGTATTATCATAGATAAAAATCTTTCGGATGTTGAAATTTAT
>DAIEQP010000067.1 GCA_027347805.1 Ignavibacteria bacterium
GGTTTACGTGCTCTCGGTTTTAATTCTGATAAAGTAAAAGTATTAATTCATCAGTTTGTAACAATTCTGCAAAAGGGTGAAGTTGTAAAAATGTCAACTCGTAAAGCAAATTATATTACACTTGACGAACTGATAGATGAAGTCGGAGCCGATGTAGTAAGATACTTTTTCAACATGAGAAGTATTGGCAGCCACTTAAATTTTGATCTTGAACTTGCTAAAAAACAATCTGATGAAAATCCTGTATTCTATTTACAATATGCACACGCTAGAATTGCTTCAATATTAAGGATGGTTAAAGATCAGGGATTGAATTATTCAGTAGAAAATCTCCAACTGTTAAGTCATAATGCTGAACAAGATTTACTAAAAAAACTATTTGAATTTCCGGGTGAAGTTTTGTCAAGTGCCGAGAATTACGAAATACACAAAATTGCTAATTACCTTGAAGAACTTGCTTCCCTATTTCACAGATTCTATACAGAATGCAGAATAATTGGAAGTGAAAAGAATTTGGCAGAGGCTAGAATATCTCTATGCATGGCAACCCAAACAGTTCTTCAAAATGGTCTTTCTATTCTGGGTGTAACTGCTCCGGATAAAATGTAGATTGAAGTGAATAAATTCTGGGGGGATAAAAAGTAGTTGCTAAACTCGAAAAATAAAAGTATTTATCCCTTGTAATTCATTACAGAGTGACTAAATACAATTAATTGTTTCAGGATTTACGATTTCTGAAACTCTGAATTTATTTAGTAAGACTTATAACCTAATCAATCAGGTTAATTCTGATTTATTCATTATACTGAAAGGAAAGACAGTTAATGAAACAGAAGAAAAAAACAGGGGCAGACAAAAAAGTACCAATATCTTCTAAAGAAAAGTCAAATTCAATAAAGAATAATTCCGCAAGCAATCTGAAAAGATATCAAGCAGAATTTATTAATTCGGTTTCGCATCAGCTAAGAACACCACTTTCTACTCTTCAAAGCTCTTTTGATTTATTTGAATACTATCTTGATCATGAAAATAACGCAAGAAGAGATGAATTACTATTAAGAATGAAAAGAACGATTAAATATCTGAATGAAATAATGGAAAATGTTACAATGCTTTATAAATATTCAATACCGAGACAAAAACTGGCTTATAGAAAAATCGATTTGCATAGGCACTTAAATGATTTACTTCAGGAAATTGCTGTGAATATGAGTGATTTACACTACCTAACAATCAATATCAATCCAGGCTCAGAATATATCATCTGTGATGAATTCGTCCTAAATCAAATATTAGGAAACCTGATTTCGAATGCTGTTAAATTTTCTCCCTTCGGTGGACAAATAAGATTGGACATAAACAAAAAAGAGAAAACAATCGAAATTAGTTTGAAGGATGAAGGAATTGGAATTTTAAAAAGTGATATGAAGAAAATATTTTCTCCATTTATGAGAGGGAAAAATAGTGCTTCAATTCCTGGAGTTGGGATGGGTTTAGCAATAGTAAAAAAGATGGTCGAATTGCTCGATGGGAAAATAAGCTGTAAAAGTTCTCAGGATAAAGGTTCTGAGTTTATAATTAGGCTGCAACAAAAAGTTAGTGATGAAAAAGATATTATTAATAGAAGATAATATTGAACTAAGTGAAAATATTTGCTCGATTCTCGAGAAAGAAAAATTTTTACAGTTCTCTGCTTTTAGTGGAGAAACCGCTTTAAAAATGATACCCGCAGTAAAGCCTGATTTAATTTTATGTGATATTATGTTACCTGATATGAATGGATTCACGATATTTAAAAAAATAAAAAAAATGGAAAAAATTGTCTCCCCAATATTTATTTTTTTAACTGCTAAGTCGATGAGAGAAGATATGCGTAAAGGGATGGAGATGGGTGCAGAAGATTATATTACTAAACCATTTACAAAAGATGAATTACTTGGTTCAATAAAGGTGCAAATTGAAAAACGAGATAAGCTTTTTGAAAAGATCAAAGATGAAAAAAGTATTGGAAGAGAGGAGAGTAAATCTTCATATGGACCTGAAATAAATAAAAATCAGGACGAATATTTATTTCTAAAGAATAAAAATGAATCAGGATTTTATCTAGTTGATGAAATTGTAGCAATATGCAGTCTTAAAGACTACTCAAGGATTTATTTACAAAACAGCAAAACATTTGTTTTACGAAGGACAATGAGTGATTGGGAAGCCAAATTAAATCCGAAAGTATTTATACGAATTCATAAACAGACAATTATTAATTCAAAATTCATTGAAGCTATCGAATCGAAAAGTAGTAACCGTTTCCAGGTAAGCTTATCGTTAATAAACAAAAAATTTGATGTGAGTCAAAGGTACTCTAGAAAAATTAAGCCCCTATTTATTTGATCCTGTATCGTTCATCGTGTTTATCTAATCACTTATCTATTTTCATTTCAACATGGTTCACTGGTTTAATAGTTTTTAACTGCACTCTCGGAGTGGGGTTGCGAATTCAACGGCTGAGAATTTTAATGTAACCCCACTCTTTAAATAATTTATTTAAGAAAGGGGGTTACAATTATGAGACATTTGGGCAGTCTCGAAATTGTAGCGAAAAACGAATCAGATAATGATTTATTCATAAATAGTGAGCAACGAAGTAATTTATTCAAAGTGGCTCATCCACAATGCAATCCGGAAAAATTTTACAAATTGCTTGTTGAATTTTCAGATGATTGGATTTACTGGATAAATCCTGATTCAACAATTGCTTTTAATTCACCTTCGTGCAAATACGTAACCGGTTATGATCCTTCTGATGATTTTTTTTCAGATGTGCATTTCTTTGACAAATTAATCCATCCAAAATATTTCGATAATTTAAATAGGCATAAACGTTTGGTCAGCACTTGTGAAAACGTTTGTTATGAAAATTTTGACATAATAACTAAAACTGGAGAAGTTAAAGGAATTCATCATTACTGCCAGGCTGTATATGATATTAATGGTGTTTACCTGGGGAGGTATGTTTGTAATAAAATTCTTTCCGATATTCAAAAACAAGGATTGTTATTCCCGTTTGATGAAAAGATTATGCTGCAAATTTATGACAATCATTCCTTGGGTTATTATCAATTGTATTTTAATGGTAAAGTGAGAAGTGCAAATCAAACATTTCTTGATATGCTTGGTTACAATTCAAATGATGAACTACTCAATTCGAATATTGAAAAATCTGGCCATATTAATTCTGATGAGCGGAAAGTTTTTATATCTCGTTTACTCAGAAATGGATTTGTTAAAGGGTTCGAATCGAAATGGGTAAACAAAGACTCTGAAATTATTTACTTAAAGGAAACAGCTAGCATAGTTAATGGCAGAGAAGGAGAGGACCCGTTTTATCAGGGTATAGTTGAAAATGTTACTGCCGAAAGACTTCAAGGGCATGCCGCTAAGAATTTATCTATCGATAAGTCAAAATCAGAAAAACTGAAAATAGAATTCCTTTCAATGATTTCACACGAAATTAGAACTCCACTAAATGTTATACTCAATTATATCCAAATGTTGAGGACTGATTCCATCAATATGCATGAAAATGAAAAGTCTGAATTAATTGATATAATGGTTGAAGAGGGAGAAAGAATCAAAAGGACAATTGATTTAATCCTGGAAATGTCGCAGCTGCAGAGTGAAACATATGAATTCATATTTACCAAGATTAATCTGCTAGAAGAAATCTTACACCCCATTGTAAATTCATATGCAGAAAAAATTATGAAAAAGAACCTGCAAATTAAATTAACAAACAAAACTGATAAAGCAATGATTTATGCAGATAAACAAAGCTTGATGCAGATTTTTACTCAACTAGTAGATAATGCATTTAAATATACACAGGCGGGCTTTATAGAAATTATTGTTTTTATGAATCCTGAAAACCAGATATGTGTAAGTGTTAATGATACAGGGATTGGTATTAATGAAGAATATATTCACCATCTCTTTAGTCTTTTTTCTCAAGAGGATAATAGTTATTCAAGGATGTTTGAAGGTACCGGTCTAGGACTAGCTTTGGTTAAGAAACATTGCGAACTAAATAGAGCTTCAATCGAAGTGAAAAGTAAGAAAAATGTCGGCTCAGAATTTACTGTTAAATTTTCGGACAAATCGAATAAGAATTAGTGTACTATAGGTAAAAATATACTAATCATAATTAAGTATGTGTGAACTATGAAATTTTCAACACACTCTATCAAATATAAATTCGATTACTTTTTTCTGATAATAGTTGTTCTTATTGCAATCAGCGGTTTATATGTAAATCAGAATAGGAGAGATTTTATAGTTTTAACGGATCGAATTGTCAATTCAGAAAAGATAAATGGGACCCTATATAACATCTCGAAAAAAATATCAGGTGAAGAAAAAATGAATTACCAAAATTCATTTGGTAAACAAAGTGTGTTCGATGATGACTTTAAGTCATCTGCTGGTGTTATATCAGATTTAAAAGTGTTATCCAACTTATTTGTTCAGAATCAGATTAACACTGATAAACTGAATAACCTTTCAAGAGATTTGATGGAATACAATAAGCTTATACTGAATTCATCAATTCCTAATTTGGGAAACAATAAAATACATATTAAAAAAACGAGGTTATTAAATTCTATTGAACAGAAACTTGATGAACTGAAAAGGAAATCGGATATCACCTTCAGAATGGAAAACCAGAATCTTGAATTGATTAAGCTAAAAAGTTATAGAGCTTCTGTTTTTTTGGTTTCATTAATACTGTTGATACTCACAGCTTTGTATCTGAAATTCAGACGCGATATTGGCATTAGAGAGAGGACTGAAAAGCAGCTTATTGAAAAATCGCTTGAACTTGATTTTACAAATCAGAATAAAGAAAAACTATTTAGAGTAATTGCTCATGATCTAAGAAGTCCGTTTCATCCGATTCTTACAATTGCAGAAATTTTGAAGATGGTTGAGAATCCGGTGGATAAAACTGAAATTAACAATCTTGGGGAAAAGCTTCACATTGTTGGTGAAGGTGCGTTAAATTTACTGGACAATCTTCTTGCCTGGTCAAGAATTCAGACCGGATCTCTTTCCCTAAATTCGGAATTATTTTCTTTGAAAGAAAAAATTGAGTTAGTTCTAGAGAATCTTAAATTGATTTCTGATAATAAACAAATAACTGTGCATAATAATGTTAAAGAAAATTTCTGGATTATATCCGATCAGAATGTGATGCTTTCACTGATTCAGAATTTAGTATCGAATGCAATTAAATTTACAAAGCCATTAGGTTTAGTGACAATTAATGCTAAGGTGGAAGAAGAAAATATCCAGGTAAGTGTTTCAGATAATGGCGTTGGAATTTCAAAAGAGAATCTTGAAAAATTATTTGATCCGACTACACTTACTTCAACTTTGGGAACAAATTCCGAAAGGGGAAGTGGATTAGGGCTTCTTCTTTGTAAAGAGTATGTAGAATTACAGCAAGGTAAGATTTGGGCTGAGAGTGAGTTGGAAAAAGGATCGACATTTTATTTTTCAATACCGGTAAAAATTATTTGTAAAGATGAACAAACATTTTATTTTAAAACAAATTCAATTAGCTATAGCAACAGAAAGAGCAAAGACCTTGTCAGCATTAGCATTTAAAAGAATTTGAGCACATTCACTTGTAGTCGCACCGGTTGTTACCACATCGTCCAGGATAATTATTTTTTTGCCACTTATTTTATTTCCCTTTAAAACAAAAGCATTCTTAATGTTTTCCTTTCTTTGTAATATATTCAGAGTTGTTTGAGATTCTGTAAATTTAACTCGGGTAATTATTGATTGACTGATCGGTATATTCAATACCTTTTGGATGCCTATTGCAATAAAGTAAGCCTGATTGTAGCCGCGTTCTGCTCTTTTCAGTGAATGTAATGGAACAGGAATTATTAAATCGGCATTCCATTTCCGAATAATTTCTTTAAGGTTTATTGCAACTAGCTTTCCCAAATATATTCCTAGTCTGAATTTCCCATTATATTTAAGCTCATGGATTATAGATTGGAATTCTTTGTCTTTTTCAAAAACAAAAAGTGATTGAAAATCAGAAATAAGTTTATCCTGTAAAAACTTCCTTTCAAATTCATTTTGCAATTGGGTTGAAGTAGCAGTATTTATATTATGAAGGCAGTGATAGCAAACGAATTGCTCATCAGTTAATAATTTGTTTTTACAGGCAGGGCATAATCGCGGAATAAAAAAATCAAAAACCGAGGTGCAGAATAATTGCCAGTTCTTTTTATTTAATTCCAATTGCAACAAAATGCTCTCCGCATTTTTTATCGCTTAACTCAATATGATTAAAAAACCAATTTCTTATCTCGATTAAAAGTTTGGAGTCTAATATAGAATTATTTTTTTGATAATTGGACGAGATGTTTTTTATTTTTTCGTAAAATCTATCGTGTTCAAGCTTATGAGAAATATAACCGGGAAATTTTGTATCCTTCATAAGTTTCTCTTCAAGTAAAAAATGTTTCTCTAATAGATTTAGTAAGGCTGTAAGTGTTCTATTGATTTCCGGTTGATTTTTTGATTCAACTCCGTCACTAATTTTATTGATCAAACGAGACATATTAAAATGTTGTTTATCAATGGATGGGATATTTATTTCTTCATCCCGTGTAAAATTAATAAATTTTTGTTTTCTTGCTTTCATTTAAATCATTCCGAATCTCTTTCTAAGTAACCATTCAAGGACTAATAAGCTGATAATCAAAAGTAAAATATTATAATTGTTCCATAATTCATATTCATGCTTATTTTCAATCATAGGATTACTTTTTCGGCTTATATCATACAATTTTTCTTTTAATAATTCTGATTGATCAATCGAACAATATTTCCCGTTAGTTGAAATGGAAATCCGTTTTAAATAGTCTATTTGCATCTGCGTGTTGATTCTTTCAGCTGGAATATTGCTAATGTTAAATCTGCCATTTTTAAAATCAAGTTTCTCTCCGCTAACATTTGTTGAACCATTAAACAAAAAATCACCGGCAGACTCAGGAATAAATGATGTTGTATACATTCCATTGCCGTTTGGATTTAACATAATGGAATAATTTTTCCCTCCATGCTGTATTGAAACTGAAACCTGAGCTGTATCAATTGGATTAAAGGCTTTGTCATAAACTTCTGCTGTAAATTCAACAGTTTCGTCGAGAGTAAAGACCTTTTTGTTGGTTCTAACAATAAATTGTTTTTTATCTGACGAGAGGTTTAACCATTTCACAATTTCATTTATAAAATTTTTAAAGAAATCAGATTTATTTTCCGCAGACTGAAGTGACCATCTCCAATAATTCCAGCCATTTATTAAAAATGAACGTTGGTTTGCCATTGAACGGACTGCGACTAATGGATTTTTAAGAATTAATTCGCGCAGCTTTGAATTTACTATCAGATGTGATTCCGGTTTCATATTTACATCGGACGAAATTTGATTAATAGGTGGAAGATTATTCCAAACTGATGACGAATTATTAAGCTGGCTAAAACTTGACGAAAATTGCTGGCTATTTACAACTGCTTGAACAGAATTTGATTCACTTGAAGCCTCATTGATAAAAACGGGTAAATATTTTTCGAATACGGATAGTTTTGAAAAATCGATTTCATTTGAAAGTGAAATAAAAAAAGGAGTGCCTCGCTCTATTGCTTTAAGTACATCACCAATGAGTTTTTGTGATGAATGGCTGGAGGGAAAATCGATTAAAAATAATACTTTAGCACTGTCCAAGTTGAATGAGCCCTTATCATTCCAGTTCTTATCTTTTGTTACCTGTATGTTTTTGATCAGTTGAATATTTTTATCATTTTCAAGTGCATTGGAAACTGCTGAAACATCAGCTGACGGGGAACTGGATATTAATGCAACTTTTATTTTTGTACCTAAAACATCAATGAAAAAAGATGATGAGTTGTTGTTTGTATTTTGTTCTCCTGGCAACGGCGTTAATAAAATGCGGAGTTTTTTTTCACCAGCGGATTCCGGTGTAAAAGGGAAAATTATTTTATTCATTCCCGAACTATTAAGCACGATATTTTGTGAATTGATCACAATATCTTCCGCAATAAGTTGAACATGTGCCGGCTGATTTCCTAAGCCATTATTGATAATTGTAGCCTCAATTTTTGTCTCTTTTCCTGCATAAACAAATTGATTGAATGAAACACTGCTTATTTGTGCATCCTTATGGATTGAAGTATCACCAACTCCAACTGTGAAAATTGGAAATTGAAGCTTTTCCAATTGATATATCGGGTCAATTCCGTTTGTAATAATACCATCACTAATGATAACAGCTGATTTAATATTTGTTTGCCGTGATGTCAAAAACTCACTTACTTTTCCAAAATTCGTCTGGGAATTATTTAAAGTAAGGTTTTTAATAGTAGGGAGTGAATCGATTTTATTTCCAAAAGAAAAAAGCTTCACATCTAAATTAGGCACAGTAGATAATTTATTTACTAAGTTTTCAATCTGCTGTTTTCTTTTAATGCTATCCTTGACTGCAATAGAATTTGAATTATCGACAAAAATATATACCGATTTAGTTTTTTCTGACTCAGATATAATTCTTAGATATGGTTCAAAAATTAAGAGCAGTATCAGAAGAAAAATTGCTGTTCTGATTGCTGTTAAAACGAAGCGTGAAAATATTGATACTTTGGGAAGTGTATATCTATAAACAAAGTAAGAAAAAATAATTAGTATCAAGGCGAATAGAATATATATCCATCCACTCCATGCAACTGAAAAGTTAAATCGGATGAAACCAAATTTCATTGCTAACTTATATTTTCTTTTTTTCTAGATACCAGTTTTTCAATATTTCAAAAGTCTTGTAATCAGTTAAATCAAAATGTATTGGTGTAACAGTTGCATATTTATTCTTCAATGCAAAATAGTCAGCTTCAAGTGAGTAATCAGTTTCAACTAAGTTTCCTGTAAGCCAATAATATTTTTTGCCGTATGGATCAATTCTTTCCTCATAAATATCATCCCATTTTGATTTACCCTGCTGAGTAATTAATACTCCTTTAATCTCATTTTCTGGTAAATCCGGCAGGTTAACATTTAGCAAAGTTCCAGTTTGTAATCCATTTTGAACGACTTTAAGAGCAAGTTCTGCAGAAAACCGGGCGGCATAATCAAAATGAGTAGCATCATGACTTGCAACTGATACTGCAATTGCAGGAACATCCATGATCGCTGCTTCACGTGCAGCAGAAACAGTTCCCGAATAGATTATATTGATTGCTGCGTTAGAACCCAGATTTATTCCAGAAACAACAATATCCGGTGTATCTTTCATGATATTTCTAATACCAATTTTTACACAGTCTGCCGGGGTACCATCAACTGCATAGCCAAAAAATTCTCCATTAACAAAATACTCTGTAACTCGGAGCGGATATTTCATGGTAATTGCATGGCCAACAGCACTTTGTTCTGTAGCTGGGGCAACAACTGTTACATCTCCTATTTTTTTTAGTTCTTTAACTAAAGCAGCAATCCCAGTTGATGAGATACCGTCATCATTCGATATTAATATTTTCAATGTTGTCCTGTAATATTAGTTTAATGACGCAAATATACTGAAATAACAGGCCTCATTGAAATTTGTGATCAAATCGTCATCAGTTCAACTTCTTTCATTAAAAAAATATATTTTTTCAAAAACAAAAAATGAATCTTATGCCCAAAACATTATTTCTAATACTTCTCTTGTTAATAAAAAACATGTTTGCTCAGGTTGAATCATCCGGTGTATCATCGAATGAAATATTTGTAATTGATTCATACATTACTCCTGAGAAGCCTCATAAGTTGATAGTTTCTTTTTCAACTGATGATAGTTCAACTTCTGTAATCGTACTTCAAAACATAAAGACTTTTATCGTATCCAATTCATTCACGGATAATCATAAAATTGAAATTGAGCTTGATGGTATTAAATCTGATTCAACAGTACTTAAATATTTTTTATCTGCAAGATCGAAGAATGGTGTTGAAACCAAAAGCGATCTTTATGAAGTAGAATTGCCGAGAGATATAAGTCTCACTGAAGCCAATGATGTCAATTGGACTCAAATGTGTCTTGGCGGGTTGGTTTATGCTATCCCCGGAATTGAATATGTTGGGATGGATGGAGGAGAGTACCTTGGGCTTTATAAAGAATTACCTGTTTGGAGTTTTTATTCAGGTGGATATAATTATCCGCAAGGTTATTTTGGAATTGAATATGCTCATTATCTTTCGGCACCGAGGCAAAATTTTTTGAGATTTGGATATAAACATATATTTCAGTTTGATCAGCTTAAGTATATTTCTCCGGGACTCTCATTATTTGGTGATTTTAAAGGTTATAATGGTTTGAGTGCTGAAATTTCTGTCGGTTTATTTCAGATAAAAAATATTTTCACATTCTATACCCGATACCGTTATAATTTTCAGTTGAAACAAAGCAGCAGTTTTTATGAATTTGCGTTTGGACTTTATGCAAATTTCTTTTCATTTAATTTTTAGAGTTAGCAAATTATGAGTGAAATACTTTCAGTTAGTGATATAACAGGATTAGTAAAAAAAACTCTTGAAGAGAAATTCGACGATATAAATATTGTTGGTGAAATTTCGAATTTTAAGGCGCATGTATCTGGGCATTGGTATTTCACGCTCAAAGATTCAGGCGCTCAAATTAACTGCACTATGTGGCGCGGGTTGAATAATTATGTGTTTTTTACTCCCCAGGATGGAATGAAAGTAATTGCCTCCGGAAAAATTACTGTTTATCCTCCAAGGGGCAGTTATCAATTCGATGTTCGTTCAATGAGACCTGCCGGAATTGGGGAGCTACAGGCCGCGTTTGAAAAACTTAAACAGAAACTTTCCGATGAAGGTTTGTTTTCAGCTGATCTCAAAAAACCAATTCCAAAGTTTCCTAAAAAAATTGGAATTGTAACTGCAATTGATGGTGCTGCATTTCAGGATATGAAAAGTATTGCAGCCCGAAGATATCCTGTTGTAGAATTGGTAATTGCCTCATGCAAAGTTCAGGGAGAAGGAGCGGCGGAGGAAATTGTGAAAAGCATCGATTTGCTTAACCAGCAAACTGATATTGATTTAATTATTGTGGGCCGTGGCGGTGGTTCATTAGAAGATTTATGGGCATTTAATGAAGAAATTGTTGCACGTGCAATTTTCAGGTCTAATATCCCGATTATTAGCGCTGTCGGCCATGAAGTGGATTTTACAATTTCTGACTTTGTTGCTGACCTACGTGCCCCAACTCCATCAGCAGCAATTGAATTGTCTACACCAAATATGGATGACCTCTTTGGTTATATAAATGAATTTTCATATTATAATTCACAGAAAATGTGGGAAATAATTAACGATTATAAAGATGATGTTAATTCAGTTATTTCCTCGTATGGATTTAGACTTCCCCAAGATTTTATCAAGAATAAATCTCAAACTCTGGATAATATTTTTTACAGGTTGTCCAACCTTGTAGGAAATAAATTTAATTATGAAAAAAATCGCCTAGGAATTTTGGAAGAAAAATTGAAGGCTATGAATGTTGACCAGGTACTTAAAAGAGGTTTTGTTTACCTGAAACAAAATGATAAAGTTGTGGGTCGAAAAAATGAATTTTTTGAAGAAAAGGATTTCACTTTAAAATTTTATGATGGAGATATTAAAATAAATGTCGAAGAAAAAAGAAAGTAATTTTGAAGAATCATTAAATCGCCTCCAGGAAATTTCAAATGAACTGGAAAGTGGTTCGGTTGGTCTTGAGGAATCAATAAAACTTTATGAAGAGGGAATCAAGCTTGCAAAAATTTGCTATTCCACTTTAAAGGATGCGGAATTAAAAGTTACGGAACTTAAAAAACAACTCGAAGAAAGTATTAGATAACCAAGGAATGATTTAATGATTGATGAATCAAAGTACAAAATTTTATTTAAAGTAGATTCCCCCAAGGATATCCGTAACCTTTCGATGACAGAATTAAAATCTTTATGTTCCGAAATCCGAGATTATATGGTTGATGTAATTTCGGAAGTAGGCGGGCATTTTGGGGGCGGTCTTGGTACTGTTGAATTAACAGTTGCACTTCATAAAGTATTTGATACTCCAAATGATCTAATTGTATGGGACACAGGTCATCAGGCTTATCCCCACAAAATTTTAACTGGCAGAAGAGATAAGCTGGGTACAATTCGTCAATTAAATGGATTAAGCGGGTTCCTTAAAAGAACGGAAAGTGAATATGATGCCTTTGGAGCCGGTCATGCTACAACTTCAATTTCTGCTGCTCTTGGAATGGCCGAAGCTAGCAGAATTCAAGGATCGAATAAAAAAGTAATAGCAGTTATAGGCGATGGCGCAATGACAGGTGGAATGGCATATGAAGCAATGAATAATGCCGGGGTTAAATCAAGCAATATTATTGTTGTGCTTAATGATAACCAGATGTCAATTGCTCCAAACGTCTGGCAGTTTCATAATTATTTTAGTGAGATGATAGCACACCCTGATTATAATAAATTCAAGGGCGCTGTTTGGGATCTTACCGGAAAGTTAGATTCTTTTGGTGATAGAATTAGAAAAGTTGCAAACAGATTGGAACGCGGAATTAAATCCGTTATTACTCCGGGAATTTTGTTCGAAGCACTAGGATTCAGATATTTTGGACCGATCAATGCGCATAACCTTCAGCAGGTTATCAAATTATTTGAACACATTAAAAACTTAAATGGGCCGATCCTAGTTCATGTTTTAAGTGAAAAGGGAAAAGGTTATACTCCAGCCGAAGAACATTCGCAAAAGTATCATGCCGCAACTCCGTTTGATAAAATAACAGGCAAGGCATATAAAGTTGCCGGAATCGCACCTTCTTATACTTCAATTTTTGGAAAAGCGCTTGTAGAGATTGCAGTGCAAAATACAAAAGTTGTTGGTATTACTGCTGCAATGCCTGACGGAACGGGTATGGATTATATGCAAAAGGAATTTCCGAATAGATATTATGATGTTGGAATTGCTGAAGAGCATGCTGTTACATTTGCGGCTGGTTTGGCTACTCAAGGAATAATTCCGGTTGTAGCGGTTTATTCTTCATTTCTTCAAAGAGGGTTCGATCAAATCATTCATGATGTAGCTCTTCAGAAATTGCATGTTGTTTTTGTACTGGATCGAGCAGGATTAGTTGGTGCAGACGGCCCAACACATCATGGATCATTCGATTTATCCTATTTGAGGTTGATTCCAGATATTGTAGTAATGTCTCCTAAAGATGAAGCTGAATTAAGAAATATGTTATTTACTGCTGTTAATTATGAAAAGGGTCCTGTTGCAATTAGATATCCAAGAGGATCAGCATTGGGTGTTCAAATTGACCCAAATTTTACCTGTTTGGAAGTAGGTAAAGGCGAGGTTGTTTCACAAGGTAAAGATGTAGCAATTCTTGCTATTGGAAATATGGTTGAATATGCAAAGCTTGTTGGCAGTAAATTAGAAGATGATAAAATTTCTTCTGCAATTATGAACATGCGTTTTGTAAAGCCAATCGATTATAAATTATTAGATGAAGTTGCATCCAAATTTGAAAATATTGTAACGATAGAGGAAAGCACAATTGTTGGCGGATTTGGTTCTGCAGTTACTGAATATTTCTCAGATAAAAACTATAAAAATAATATTGTACGTTTTGCTCTGCCTGATAATTTTATTGAACATGGTACCCAGGATGAACTCCATAAAATTATTGGCCTTGATCCGGAAAGTATTTATACAAAAATAAAATCACTAGTTTATAAAACCAATATCTAATTTCTTCAAATGGAAAAGACAAAAATTGCTGTAATCGGTTTGGGAGGTATCGCACAACTTGTTCACCTTCCAATTCTATCCAAATTGCAAAATGTACAAATTACTTCAATAGCTGATATAAATAAGAACCGGCTAAATGGTATAAAAGAAAAGTATGGTATTAAAGCCTGCTATCAGGATTACAATGAAATGCTTGATAAAGAGGAAATTGAAGGCGTTGTTATTGCATCTCCGACAGATACACATGCGAATATTGCAATTGATTGTCTTAAAGCAAAAAAAGATATTCTAATTGAGAAGCCAATTGCAAGAAATTTAGAAGAGGCAAAAGAGATTCAAAGTGCAGCAAAGAAAAACAAAAAGCAGGTTATGGTTGGAATGAATTTACGGTATAGACCTGACGCAATGCTAATGAGAAGTTTGGTTAACAGTGGTGAACTTGGTGACTTGTTCTATGTTCGTTGTGGTTGGCTTAGAAGACAAAGCAGTGAACAAAAATGGTTCATTAATAAAACGCTTTCCGGCGGTGGTGTTTTAATTGATCTTGGCATTATGATTCTTGATCTCGGTTTATGGATTTTAAATGATGATAAACTAAAAAGTGTTTTTGTTCAAACATTTTCTCATTCCACGAAAAATGTTGAAGACTCGGCTATCGGAATGATCAGATTTGCAGATGAACGGGTTCTTAGTTTTGAAGTTAGCTGGGGTTTACATGCTGAATGGGATAAATTTCATCTAGCTGCTTTTGGTACAAAGGGAACTGCCCACCTGAATCCGCTGCGGGCCTATAAACGGCTGGAATCAGGCCATGTTGATTATACATTGCCGACAAATGCAAATTCAACTAACCTTTATAAAAAAGCGTTTGAAAATGAATTAAAACATTTTATCGCTGCGGTTAGAGATAATTCTCCTATGGTTTCTACTTGTGATGATGCTGTAACTCTAATGAAATTATTGGACGCCATTTATAAATCTGCTGAGCAGAAAAAAGAAATTATAATTGGATGAAAACAAAAATATTATTAGTTGATGATGAAAAAGATATTATTGAGTTTCTTCAATACAATCTTTCGAACGAGGGATTTAAAGTAATTACTGCAAATGACGGATCTGAAGCGATCGAAAAGCTGAATCAAAAACCTGATTTAATAATTCTTGATGTTATGATGCCAAAGATGGACGGATACGAAACTTGCTCAAGGATTAGATCGCTTGATGAATTCAAAAACATTCCTATTATTTTTCTTACTGCCAAATCAACCGAATTAGATGAAGTTCATGGTCTGAATCTTGGGGCTGATGATTTTATTCAAAAACCAATATCAACTAAAAAGCTAATCGCAAGAGTTAAATCTAATCTTAGGAAAATTGACTCGACTGCATCCAATATTAGTGGAAGTAAGGAATTGATAATTGGCCCGCTTGCCATAAATAGAGAAAAATATGAAGTTTTATTAAAAGGGAAAGAAATATTTTTCCCAAAAAAGGAATTTGAAATTCTTTACTATCTTGCCTCTAATCCCGGAAAAGTTTTCGACAGAGAAAAGATTCTGAGTGATATTTGGGGGGATGATATCTATGTTGTTGCTAGAACAATCGATGTTCATGTAAGAAAAATTCGTGAGAAACTTGACAAGTATGCTGATATGATTGAAACAATTAAAGGTATCGGTTATAGGTTTAAAAATATAGACTAACTTGAAAAAGCATATTATCACAAAAAATATTTCGTCATTAATAATTCTATTCTCCTTTATTCTATTTTTAGTTTTGTTCATTTATTTTTCTCCTTCAAGCTTAGAATCAGCATTACTCCTTATTCTTTTTGTTTTATTTAATTCAATTGTCTTATTCTTTCTCAAGCAGGAAAGAAGAAAAGAGCTTGAAGAGATAAAGAACGTGATAAAGAAAATACGCCTAAATGAGTTTCAAGATTCAGGTGAAATATTTTTAAGTGATTCCTTAAAAGAGCTTGAGACTGAAATTAAAGCTATGTTTTCAAGAAGTCAGCTGGATATTCAAAATCTTAAAAAACTTGAACAGGTTAGAACTGAATTTCTTGGTAATGTTTCTCAGGAACTTAGAACACCGATATTTTCCATTCAAGGATATTTAGAAACTTTATTAGATGGGGCTTTGAATGATTCGAATGTCAATCATAATTTTTTACAAAAAGCGCATCGCCACACAATTAACCTCAATACTTTATTAAATGATTTGATTGATATTTCAATGATTGAGTCCGGTAATATGAAAATGAGTTTTCGTTATTTTAATATTTCACAATTTTTGAAAACTTTAGTATCAGAATTATCACCAGAAGCAGAAAAGAAAGGTTTATCATTAATTCCAAATTTTCCTTCATCCGATTTAGAATTATACGGTGATAAGCAGCGGCTTAAACAAGTTCTTGTTAACTTGATACTGAATGCAATAAAATATACCGAAGATGGTAGTGTTGAAGTTGGTTTTACCGAAACAATTGAATTCGGAATAATTTTTGTAAGGGATACTGGGATTGGAATTTCAGATTCGGATTTACCAAGAATATTTGAGAGATTTTACAGGGTGGATAAAGATCGATCTAGGGAACAAGGCGGTACCGGGCTTGGCCTGGCAATAGCAAAGCATATTATCGAAGCCCATTCCTCAAAAATCGAAGTAAAAAGCACTCCGGGTAGGGGAAGTGAGTTCTTTTTTAGATTAAAAAAATGATTTTAGATTTAAAGTATATTTAAAAATTCACTAACCCATTTTATTGACTACTATTAACCCAATTCCATATATTTACGCCTCAAAATTTGATTCACTGGAGGAATGATGTTTGCAGTTGTTGATATTGCAGGACAACAATTTAAGGTAACCGAGAATACTAAATATTATGTACCTCGTCTTAAAGCGGAACAGAATGCTGAAGTAGTTTTTGATAATGTTCTTTTATTAGGTGATGATAAATCAACCAAAGTTGGTTCGCCAACTGTAGCTGGTGTGAAGGTTCATGCAA
Organism: Ignavibacteria bacterium; assembly: GCA_027347805.1. Lineage (GTDB taxonomy): Bacteria > Bacteroidota > Ignavibacteria > Ignavibacteriales > Melioribacteraceae > Stygiobacter. Next base: position 16,915 of record DAIEQP010000067.1, read on the forward strand.
AAGTTTTAGAACATACTAAAGACGACAAGGTTATTGTTTTCAAAAAGAAAATTCGTATCTCTTATAGAAGATTAAGAGGACATAGACAACAATTAACAAGAATTGAAGTTACTAAGATTGCTTAGTAGCTGGAGGTTATTTTAATGGCACATAAAAAAGGTCAAGGTTCATCTCGTAACGGTCGC